>DVIF01000060.1 GCA_018711525.1 Candidatus Ornithospirochaeta stercorigallinarum | reverse complement strand
TTAAGCTTGCAGGATAGGTTACAAGCTTCGTCATGTCGGCTTGCATTATCTTCTCCGGATCTGCCATATAGGCACGAGGGGATTCAATATAAAGCGGTTTCTGTTGTGACGATAGAACAATCATGGTAGCGGCTTTCAAATACTGGCATTTTGATAGTGCATTATTTTCATCTTTCGCCATTGCTTTCCAGAAAATCTTCTTTTTAGAGCTTTGCCCTGTATCTACGCCACTCTTAGATCTTCGTGGGATTATATAAATATCGCTTATGTATAATGAATCAGAAGATGGTGATGAAATCAGCTTGCCTGGTAGATAGAGGAAGTCCTTCATAGCTGAATCAGGAGAGAATCCGAAAAGAACCGAATCTGACGGCAATTTAGAAAGAATCAATTCTGTCGTATTTCCTATCACCGATTCCTGAGCCGTCTTTTCTTTATTAGAAAGCCGGGTTTTTCCTGCCATATATGAATATCTGTTTTCAAATATCAGAATCCTGATTGAAGAGGCAAATGCTTCAATATGCTCAATCTCTTTTATCCATTCATGAAATCCTAGAAATGAGAATTCGGGTCTAGGCGAAGGGGCAGCAAAACTATCTGGGCTGAAGTATGAATCAAGGATTTGTGCAGACTTTTCATCTGTCATAACAAATGTAACATTTACATTATTAAGCAGAGGCTCTGAAGCCCAAGCAGTGACAAATGCAACAGAGGGAAGGATGATTATACATTGAGTAGAGTACGAAGCTGCAACCTCTGAAATAAACAGCCTCATTGCAATGCTGATTTCAATTGCTGTGTCATTCCGTTTATAGGTAGAGTACCACACTGCTTGGCTTTTTCCTTCTGAATTGCTCCTTCTTAATCGCTTTGATTTGCTCTCCTTCTTAAGTACGTCGAGACATTCCAGAAGTTCGTTAGAACTAACCTGCCCAGTAATCATATAGTATAGGTGTTCTATCTCTTTCTTTGTTTCTGGAAAATCCAGATATCCTCGTGAGAATCGAGATTCCTTTATTCTTCCTTCCCAACCATTATCAGCAACAGCATTGAAAACAAAATCGATGATTTCCTCATTTGATGCATTCAGTTCTGTGGATAAAACATGTATCAACCTCGAAGCACACACTACAGCGTCTGGGGCGAGAAGCTGACGTGGCGATGTCTGGCTAATATAGCAAATCTGTTCAACATACAACCTGAAAGACTGTTTTGTCAGGAAAGGAATCCCATTGGACGTAGCTTCATCCGCATATCTATCATAGAGTGTCGAGTAATTGAGTACAGCGTTATTCCTGACATTTTGATATTCGTTTGGATTATCGCTTTCATTTTCAACTTGCGACTCATTTGTCTTGATCGTAGTTGAACACAATTCTTTATAGATATCCTTGATCGTGACTATCGCAAAACCAAAGGAGAATGCACACAGTTCTCGATTCCCAGAACTAGCTAAAATCATGTCTCTGTCGGGCTCAGTCCTGTTCGTTGAAAACGAAGCTAAGTGCCTTTCCTGATTTCTCCAAATCCCCAACGGATCACCACAATAACATGGAATCGTAGATAGTATGAATCTTGCAATACTGAATCGAGAGAATGCAATATCGCACTGTGCAAAGGTAGAATTTGATGTATCCAGATCAAGAACAAAAGGGCATCTGGGAGGACGATTAGCCTCAGGAATTCGATTGTATTGGAAAGTACAATAAGCACGGATTAAAGTAGTTTCGTTTATATGCGTGCCCGATGGTAAAAGCGGGCTCAGGAATTCAGCCAATCTCTTACCGAATCTGGTCATGAACATATTCGGCAACATGTGCACTTCCTCCAAGGTATCTAGCTTTCAAGAAGCACCTAAAAATGGTACTATAATCAATATATACCACAATTACAAAATATATGCGTTAAAAACATTAAAGAATTTATGGTATAAAAACGTACCGAAACGTTCCACGACTTCATCGCCAATTGTAGATAATTCTATATACAATAAGAAATTATCTGCGATATACCATACAAATCAACAATTTGCAACAAAAAAGACGTTTTGCGCTCATTAGCATTATATTATCTTGCAAACACTTATATTCCGACTTTTTTATATCATTATAAAATATAAGCTGCTTTTTGCTGAAAAGAGCACATTGAAGCTTGGGAGCAGTCCATGTCATCAGATTACTCCCAAGCAACAGTGGGACTAAATCTTCCAATTACTGCTTTCTTTCTGTAAAGCAACCATATGAGAGAAAATCCCGTTATGCTTCAACAATTCCTCAGGACTGCCTTCTTCTGCAACGTGACCGCCTGAGAGGACAACGATCTTATCTGCATTCTCAACAGTACGCATCCTGTGGGCGATTACAAGGACCGTCTTGTTTCTAATCAACTTTGAAAGCGCATTCTGGATTTCCGTCTCGTTCTCTGCATCCAAGGATGCCGTAGCCTCATCAAGGAGGATTATCGGAGAGTTTTTCAGGAATGCACGTGCAATTGATATGCGCTGTCTTTCCCCTCCTGAAAGCTCTGATCCGTTCTCTCCAATCATCGTGTTCCATCCGTCAGGAAGTTTCTCGACAAACGGAAGACACTGCGCCATCTTCCCGGCTTCAATCACTTCCTCGTCTGTCGCATCCCGCCGTCCTATCCTGATGTTCTCCGCGATGGTGTTGTCAAAGAGGGTCACATCCTGGAATACGATTGAATAGAGTGATAACAGGGCCTCTGGATCTGTCTTTGTGACATCCATACCGCCAACTGTAATCGTTCCTGAATCAGGATCCCAGAATCGGGCTGCAAGTCTTGAAACTGTCGTTTTGCCCCCACCTGATGGCCCGACAAGCGCCGTAACCTCTCCCTGCTTTGCCGTGAATGTCACATCCGACAGGACTTCCTCCCCGCTTCCATAACCGAAGCGTACATTCTCAAATGCGATATCATAACCGCTATTCGTAAGTTCAGGCTTTCCTTCCTGAAGGGGGTGGAAAAGTATCTCATCCATCCTCTCGACATTCGTCCTGAGGGAGATGACTGCCGCAAGGTTCTGCAGAGAGCTCTGAAGAGGATCGTAAAGGCGGGAGGCGATGAGAAGATACATGAAGAGTGTGAGTACATCTATTTCACCTGAAACAAGCAGAACAGATCCTGCCAATGCGACGGTTCCGATTCCTATCTTCAATATGAATGAAGCAGAGACGACGAACACAGCCGTACCGACTTCCGAGATGATTGCCCTCTTCTCCACCTTGTCTATCTTCCTGAACAGCCCTTTGAGATACTGCTTCTCGGCATTGCAGCTTTTGAGATCCCTCATCGTCTCTATGCATTCCTGGATGCCATCGGCCACTTCCATCTTCGCGTCCATCGAACGCTTTGAGAGTCTGTACTGCACGTTTCTTGAGAGGACGACTATCAGGATGGCGACAGGAATCGGCCAGAGAGCCGCAAGCCCCATCCTCCAGTCGAAGAACATGATCGAGAGTGCTGCAATCGTTGTCGAGATGACAGCTCCTATAAGCTCGGGAACCCAGTGTGAAAGTCCTGTCTCAAGCGTTGCAGCATCAGCCATTATAGTGCTTGTTATATCTGCGAGATCCTTTTTGCCGAAGTATGAGAGAGGTATCTTCCTCAGCTTCTCGGCAAGGCTCACCCTCCTCACGCCGCTTTCGACATATGTCGAGAAATATGTCGCCTTGTAGACACATCGGTAGGAAATCATGATGAGAACAACAGAGATGATGCATAAGAGAGCATAGAATAAACCACGTCCTGCCAGTGTATTCATCAGCATATCAGCTGTGAGAAGATAGAGAATACCGACAGGCACGAATAGCGTCAGATTGTGCACAGCACAGGCAATGAAGCCCTTAACCAGATCCCTTGCACCTTTCTCGGAGAGTGCGAATGTCCTTTCAAGTCTCTTAATCATCACATAGCCTCCTTTCCAACTTTCCACTCGACAGAGCTCTGATAGTCATTCCACATCCGGCTGAAGAGGCCTCTCTTCTCCAAAAGCTTATCGAATGTTCCAGCTTCCTTGATCTCGCCGTCGGACAGCACATAGATTCTGTCTGCATTAGTAATCGATGAAAGACGATGGGCTATCATGATGACAGTCCTGCCATCAAGCATTGAGGAGAACGCTTTCTGAACCTTCACTTCGTTATCGGGATCTGCAAATGCAGTAGCCTCATCAAGGATGATTACAGGGGAGTCCTTAAGGATTGTGCGTGCAATCGCTATGCGCTGTGTCTCTCCTCCTGAGAGGTATATCCCTCCGCTTCCAAGCACTGTGTTTATGCCATCCGGTAGCTTTTCGATGATATCACCGCACTCTGCTTTCATGAGGGCATCAAGCACCTCGCCATCGCTTGCCCACGGCTTTGCCAGCTTCACGTTGTCTTTTATCGTTCCCTTTATGAGGTGGCTGTCCTGAAAGACGAAGGATACATACTGCATAAGGCGTTTCTTCGGGATATCCCTGATATCGAGCCCTCCAATCCTGATCACGCCTTCCTGCGGATCGAAGAAACGGGCAATGAGGGAAGCAAGCGTAGTCTTTCCCCCTCCAGAAGGTCCGACGAATGCAATAAGAGAACCTGATGGGATATCAATCGAGACATCATGGACGGCATCCTTCTTGCCGTCATAGCTGAATGTAACATGTTCCAGTTTCACCGAGCTGTCAGAAGGAACAAGTCCGTTATGGGCATCGCTCTGAGGTTTTTCGTTCATTATGGTGTCCACTCTCATGATTGCATCATGGACGATCATCGCCTCCTCGCTCTTGAACATGATTCTTGTCAACGTTATCGAGATGACAGGCGTGATGATCACATAGAAAAGCACGTTCAGGATGATCTCCGGAGTGATTGCGGCGGATGAGAGTATGAATGCTCCTGCTGTTATGAAGGCAAACGAGCTGTTTATCGCTCCGGTGTATATAATCATCGGCTTCATAAGCTCCTTCGTGTATTCAATCACCCATTTCTCGTAGCGGTCGATTGAATCCTTGAAGAGGCGGAATGAGTAGATGGTCTGCCCGAATGTCTTCACGACAGGGATTCCCCTGACATACTCGACAGCCTGGTTCGACATATCCGCAAGCGCATCCTGATACTGCTTCATCCTCTCCTGCATCCTCTCTCCCGTCATCCTCATCATGATAAGGAACCCCAGCACGACAGGAAGAAGGGAAAGAAGACCGAGCCTCCAGTCGAACCATAGAAGCATTGCGATGAGTCCTATCGGAGTAGCTATAGCCGCTGCCCTGTCCGGGAGTTGATGCGCAAGATATGTCTCGGTAGCGGCACTTGAGTCGTTGATGATCTTCCTCATCTTTCCGCTCCCGAAGCGGTCTTCCACACCTAAGGGCAGACTGATTACATGGGAAAGCATCTCCTTCCTCATGTTCGCAGCCACACGGAATGCGGACACATGCGAGCACATGAGCGCTGCGATGTAGACAAGCATCGAGATGATTGCCAATGCAACAGCATAGGCGCCATAGCGGGCTATCATCGAGTATTCCGATGCAAGCACATCCCGGATCATCAGCCAGATGCAGATGAACGGGAAAAGAGCCAATATAGCTGAGATTGCTGACAGCACCCACGAAAGATACGTCAGAGCCTTATATCCACCCGCATATCTGAGCAGGCGTTCAAGGTCATTGTTGGATTTCATAAAACCTCCATAAGTTAGTTATTGCTAACCAAAATGTTCAAAAAAAAGAGACATCACTGCCTCATGCCGAAAAGACACTCCCAACCAGCCTTGTAGAAGGCCTGGAGATTCTTGATATAGATCCTGGCATCCTCACGTGGGACAGAGTGCCTCACGACCTCGAAGAAAGAGGTAAAATAGCCAGATGTGACCATATGCTCGAGAAGCGGATCAATCTCTGGTATCTCCATGCCGTTCTTCCGCATGAGGGCGATGAATTCCTCCGTGGATTCCTCCTCTGTTTTCATCATCTCGTCTATCATGTTCGAGTAGCGTGTTCCGTCGGAACACATCAGGATCAGGCGGAACTCGTCAAGGTGGTCATAGATATACTCAAGGCACCACTCGACGCAGCGTGCTGTAATATCTCCCATCCCTGAGACCTGCGTATCATAAGGGAGGGCTGCAAATTCCTCGTGAGCCCCTTTATAGGCAGCCATCACAGTCTCATATGCGTCCTTTACGAGTGAATCGAAGATGTCTTCCTTTGATGCGAAGTAGCCATAAAGAGCTCCTGTGGTAACACCGGCAAGGGATGCAATACGCCTCATCGATGTTCCCTGGAAGCCCCTTTCAAGAAATTCACTCTTGGCTGTTTCCAGTATTGTCCTCTCTGTCTCACTCATATATAACAGCGTTATATAACAATGTTACAACAAAGTCAACACCTGCTTTCTATTGGATTTTCTGAGACTGAACGTTTTCCCGAAACGCAAGAAAGAAAAGCATCCTCTCCTATCGTACACCAGGCCATTAAGCATTCTCATTCCAAACCCAGTAGGAAAGAACATCCCCTCTTACAAGCCCCAGCTTCTGTTGCAGCCTGATGCTCGCCTTGTTGGAGCAATAGACATTGCAGAACGGGACCCACCCTCTTTTCAGTGCTTCATTTATGACATGGCTTTCCATGTATGTTCCAAGCCCTTTGTTCCTGAACTGAGGGAAGATTACGAGCAGCCCCATCGCCTCTTCGCTATGGAAACCGCAGAAGCCCATGACGGTATCATCATTTTCAATGCAGAAGAGATTCCTATGCTCGATATCATAAGTGATCGACTTCTCACTGGAGTCATAATGGGAAATGATCAGATCCATCTCAGAGAGATTCATCAGCCGGAAATGATACGGCCCCTCATCAAGAGGCCCTCCATGATAGGAGTACGTATAGCATGGTTCCCTGAATTCATATCCAAGATCCAGATAATGGGAACACATCAGCTCTGAGTGTACGCAGAAGAGCCTCTCATGCCCCATTGCCTGATACAATGGCTCAAGGGATGAGGAACGGAAAGGTACGGCGAAAACAGTCCCTGCCGGATGACGGACGGCAAGGCCGATCTCATCATCATAGTAAAGTATCTCCCCCTCTCCTCTTTTCAAAATATGTATGATATCGACATGGCTCAGAGCATCCATGCCCTCGATTTTCCCTATTATCTTTTCTCTCATCACATGACAAAGATAGAACTAAAGGAAAACTATGGCAACAGCATGATTTACATTGCTTTAGTATCAGGAGATGGACAGCCCTCATCATCTTTTTCCACAAATGACTTCTTTTGACAAATCGAAGCGGCAAAATACAATTCTTTTTAATTGACAGCAAAGTATAGTAAAACTAAAATGAAACCATGTTCCACAAATAAATAATTGGAGCAAAACTAGTCTGATAACGTTAAGAACATAAGGAGAAAAGGAAAAATGCAGGCAATTCAGGATATTACAAAGCGCGCTGAACGCCCTATCAAAGCAATTCAGTTCGGAGAAGGAAACTTCTTAAGGGCTTTCATCGACTGGCAGATCGATATCTTAAACGAAAAGACGGATTTCAACGGAGACGTAATCATGGTACAGCCACTTGCAGGTGGTATGGCGGACATGATCAACGCACAGAATGGTTTCTACACAACAGTTCTCAGAGGAATTGAAAACGGCAAGGAAATCGAGGACTACAGGAAAATCACATCCGTTCGTGGATGTCTCAACCCGTATGCAGATTTCGACAACTATATCAAGCAGGCAGACAATCCCGACCTCCGCTTCGTATTCTCAAACACAACAGAAGCAGGTATCGCATATGATCCAAGCGTAAAGCTTGAGGACAAGCCGCAGAAGTCCTTCCCTGGAAAGGTGACAGCATTCCTCTACAGAAGATTCAAGACATTCAACGGAGATGCATCAAAAGGTCTCATCTTCATTCCTTGCGAGCTCATCGACAAGAATGGAGAGACCCTTAAGAAATATGTCCTCCAGCATGCAGCAGACTGGAAGCTTGAGAAAGAGTTCACAGCATGGGTTGAAAATGCATGTGATTTCTGCAACAGCCTCGTAGACAGGATCGTTCCGGGTTACCCGAGGGCAGAGGCGGCAAAGATTGAAGAGAAGCTCGGATACAAGGACAACCTCCTTGACGCAGCAGAAAGCTTCCTCTTCTGGGCGATTGAATACAAGACAAAGAGCCACGAGGACGAACTTCCTACAGGAAAGGCCGGACTGAACGTCGTATGGACGGATGACATGACATTCTTCAGGACAAGAAAGGTCCGCATCCTCAACGGTGCACACACAATGAGCGTCCTTGCCGCTTATCAGACAGGGCTTAATACAGTTGAAGAGTGCATGCACTCCACTCTCATCTCCTCCTTCATGAAGAAAGGACTCTTCGATGAGATCATTGAAAGCATGGACGGAGACAAGAACCTCCTCACATCCTATGCAGGAGACGTTCTTGAGAGATTCCAGAACCCGTACATCGTACACCTTCTCCTCTCAATCAGTCTCAACAGCACATCAAAGTTCAAGACAAGGGATCTTCCAAGCATCCTCGGCTATATCGCAAAGAAGGGAGAGCTTCCAAAGATCCTCTCTTTCAGCCTCGCCGCACTCATCTCCTTCTATGAGAGCACAGAACTTGACGGAGACCATCTCGTAGGACACCGCAATGGAGAGACATATCAGATCAAAGACAGCTTGGATGTCCTTCAGAAGTTCCAGGAGCTCTATAGCGCATCATACTCATCCGTAAAGGAAAAGAGTGAGAAGGTTGCGAAAGCAATTCTCTCAATGGATGCATGGTGGGGTCAGGACCTTACAAAGATTGCAGGATTCGAAAGCCTCATCGCCGCAGATCTTGAGAGCATCTGGACAAACGGAATGGAGAAGGCAATCACATTAGTCATGGAGAACTAAGATGGCAAAAAAACTTATTAGGATAACTGATAAGGATAACGTCGCTGTAGCACTATCCCCCATCGTAAAGGGGGATGTGCTTAATATAGACAACCTTACAATCACATCCACCATGGATATCACAGCAGGACATAAGATCTCCCTTTTCAATATCAAGAAGGGAGAGCCTGTCGTCAAATACGGATATCCAATCGGTTATGCAAAGGAAGACATCCCTGTAGGAAGCGCAGTCCACACATTCAATGTAAAGACAGGTCTGAGCGAGAACGCAGAGTATTCATATGACGCGGAAACCGCAGAAGAATGCATGGCGGAAATGGACGAGAAGAAGAAATTCTATTCTGCAAACAGAGTACCTACAATCAATGCATATGAGAGAAAGAACGGAAAGATCGGCATCCGTAACGCACTCTGGATCGTCCCGACCGTCGGCTGTGTCAACCAGATTGCAAAACACCTTGAAGCATGGGGAAACGAAAACCTCGGTCTTGAGGATGGGGTACATGCATGGACACATCCATTCGGATGCTCCCAGATGGGGGACGACCACCAGAACACCAGGGTGATCCTTGCAGACCTTGTCAATCATCCTAATGCGGGAGGTGTTCTCGTAATCGGACTGGGATGTGAGAACAACACAATGCCTGAATTCAAAGAGCTCTGCGGGGACGTGGATCCGGAAAGAGTGAAATTCATGGTATGCCAGGATTACGAAGACGAAGAGAAAGCGGGAGAGAAGCTCCTTAAGGAAATTGCAGATGTAATGAGAGGGGACAAGAGGACAAGTGTTCCGATGTCACGCCTTGTCGTCGGCATGAAATGCGGCGGCTCCGATGGTTTTTCCGGAATAACCGCAAATCCTCTCGTCGGAAGGTTCACCAATGAACTAGTTGCAATGGGAGGAACGGCGATCCTGACGGAAGTTCCAGAGATGTTCGGTGCAGAGCAGATCCTCATGAACAGAGCCGAGAGCAAGAAGGTCTATGAAGATATCGTAGATATGATCAACGGCTTCAAACACTACTTCACAGCCCACGGACAGGTAGTTTATGAGAACCCGAGCCCGGGAAACAAAGCAGGGGGGATCACAACACTTGAGGACAAGAGCCTTGGATGTGTCCAGAAAGGGGGAAGAGCTCCTGTATCCGCCGTTCTGAAATACGGTGAGAGGGTTGAGGAGAAAGGAATGAATCTTCTTACCGGACCAGGAAACGACATAGTTTCAACGACAGTACAGAGTGCAGCGGGAGCCCATATGATCCTGTTCACGACAGGAAGGGGAACCCCTCTTGGCGCCCCTGTCCCAACCGTAAAGATCTCTTCCAACACAGATCTTGCAGAAAGGAAATCCAACTGGATAGATTTCAATGCAGGTGCGATGCTCAGCGAGAATCCCGATAAGGTCGTCTCAGACTTCATCAATCTCATAATCGCAATCGCAAATGGAGAGAAGAGAACGAAGAACGAAGAGAATGGATATATGGAGATCTCCATTCTAAAAGACGGAGTCGTACTGTAAAACAATTTTAAGAGTGAGGGGAGATTCATGTTTTCATCTCCCCTTTCTTCAATAAGGAGGAAAAGATGAAGAAATTCATGGATGAAAATTTTTTACTTGACAACAAAATGGCGGAAAAGCTCTTTCATGAGCATGCAAAGAATATGCCTATCTTCGACTACCATTGCCATCTGATTCCATCCCAGATTGCAGAGGATAAGAGATTCACTACAATCACAGATGCATGGCTTGGCGGTGACCACTACAAGTGGAGACAGATGAGATGGATGGGATTTGATGAGAACCTCATCACGGGAAACGCAGACCCGTTCGATAAATTCATGGCATGGGCGGAGACGATGGAGAACCTCATCGGCAACCCACTCTACCACTGGACGCACCTTGAGCTTCAGAGATACTTCGGAATCACAGACGTCCTTTCCAGAAAGACTGCAAAAAAGATCTATGATGAGGCGAATGAGAAATTCAAGACCGATCCGGAGCTCTCCGTATTCGGAATCATGAAGAAGTTCAACGTATATGCCGTTGGAACTACGGATGACCCGGCTGACGACCTTGCGATGCATGAAAGAATCAGGAAGGATGGAAAGTGCCCGGCCAAGGTAATTCCATCATACCGCCCTGACAAGGCAATCAACATCGACAAGGCTGACTATGCAGACTATGTCGCAAAGCTCGGCAAGGTTGCAGGAATCGAGATAAAGAGTGCATCCGATGTCGTCGCCGCTCTTATAAAGAGACTCGACTTCTTTGCCTCCCTCGGCTGCCGTGCAAGCGATCATGCACTTGTGACATGCCCGCACACATTCTGGGAAGAGAAGAATGTCAACCTCGTATTCGACAAGAAGATGAACGGAGGGGTGCTCACAGCAGAAGAGATCGACGCCTATAGAACATATGTACTCTTTGCTCTTGCAAAGGCTTACCACGACAGGAACATTGCAATGCAGTTCCACTTTGCATCAATCAGGGACAACAATGCACTCATGTTCAAGGCACTCGGCCCTGATACGGGATATGATGCAGTGCATGACAAGGAACTTGCAGAAGGATGTGCGATCTTCTTCAGCCGCCTGACTGATACAGACAGCGTACCAAAGACAATCCTCTACTCTCTCAATCCGAAAGACTACTATACCATCATGACTCTCATCGGATGCTATCAGGGAGGAGGAATACCTGGAAAGCTTCAGATGGGATCTGCATGGTGGTTCTGTGATCATAAGGATGGCATGGAAGAGCAGATCAAGGCATTCGCAAACCTTGGAACACTTCCAAAGTTCATCGGAATGCTCACAGACTCAAGAAGCTTCCTCTCATATCCAAGACACGAATACTTCAGAAGGATACTCTGCAATGTCATCGGGACCTGGGCTGAGAACGGAGAAATCCCATACGATGAGGAATACCTTGGAAGGATTGTTGAAGATATCTCATTCAACAATGCCCAGAAATACTTCGAGGGTTGATTGATGACAAGAGAAAAGGATGATGAAAAGCAGATGAGTGCGGTACTCCGCACCATCAACATTCTTGAAACACTATCAGAATGTGAATCCAGCAACCTTGAAAGCCTCAGCAAAGAAACAGAGCTGCCGAAGGCTACACTTCTCCGCTTTCTCTCATCCTTAGCTAATCTTGGCTATGTCTACAGGGACAGTGCCGACCGCTATCATCTCACTCTGAAAATGTTCTCTGTGGGGTCAAGGTCTTTGAAATACATCGACCTGATAAGCACGGCACGACCTTTCGCTCATGAACTCTGCAAGACGCTTGGGGAGACCGTACACATGGGAATTCCCCAAGACGATTATGCGGTTTATGTGTTGAAAGAGGAATCCTCCTACACTCTCCGCATGTACTCTCGGATCGGCAAAGTGATACCCCTCTACTGTACGGCGATAGGGAAGATCTTCCTCTCCGAGATGAGTGAGGATGCACTCAAAGGATATCTTGAGAGGAACACACTCAAACCGTATACGGCTAAATCCATTAGAAGCGAGGAAGCTTTAAGGGAGGAGCTGGAGAGGGTCAGGAAGAGAGGCTACTCTGTAGATGATGAAGAGCATGAGGAGCAGGTGATGTGCATCGCCTGCCCGATAAGGGATTACGAGAACAAGGTTGTCGCAGCAATCAGCGTCTCATGGCCGATTTTCAGATTCGACCGTGATGATTTCGAGAACACAGTCAAGCTGATAAAGAAAACAGCCAACAAGATTTCCGAAATCCTGGGATACCAGGAATAACCGATGGGGAGGTGGAGACACCTCCCTGTTATCATTCATAGGATTAGTACATCACAACACGAACAGAACAGTATCTATTTTTGAAGCTCCCCTTTTCTGAGAAGAAGGGAACAGAACAAAAACCCGAAAACAGCACTTATTAAAAGGCATAAAACATATATGGTCATCGCAGACAATGCACCATGTTCGCAATTCATCATCACTGTAGCAAGAATTCCCGAAGGTCCCCATCCTGTCGATACGACATTCTGACATTTAATAATCGCACCTCCGACTCCTGCTCCAAGACAAGAGGCTAAAAGCACTCTTGTGTGAGGAAGTGATATCCCGTAGATAAGAGGACCTGCAACCCCAAGCATCCCGGGGATCGAAGAAGATAACGCCAGATTTGAAAGCTCCGTATTCCCTTCCTTTTTTGCTTGAACCCATACGAATATTCCTGCCCCGACCTGTCCCGCTCCCGCCATGGCGAAAACAGGATAAAGACTTATATATCCGTAGCGTTCGAGCAGAATCGGATAAAGGGCAATGATTCCATGCTGAAGTCCGGCGACGTTGATAGGGAGGAAGACAGCTGCAAAGAAGAAACCGACAATTATATTCTGGAACAACGATTCTGATAAGCTTACAAATTCAAGGATATTGCAGATAAGAGCTGATAACAATCCTGCAATCGGCATAATCAAGAAAACATACGGTATTAGAGCCAGGAACAATGAAAAAAGAGGAGTGAGTACAAGACTTATACTTCCAGGCAATATCTTCTTGAAGGATTTCTCAATCTTAGAAAGAATCAGAGCACCAAAAAAAGATGCCAGTACACCACCTGCCCCAGGATAAAGAATTCCATTTAAATTCAAATAAGAGGCAATACTGTTTATTTCCGACAACCCCGTGGCAACACCGAGCATACCGCCAAGAATAGGACTTCCTCCCGCCATCTTCACCGTATAGAATCCAATCCAGCAAGGAAGAAGAGAGGTAAATGAATTGTTTATCAACACCAGGAAATTGTAAAAAACACATAAGAAACCATTTCCATCAATATTCCCATATTGTGCGATGATATTGGCAGCCCCCAGGGCAATTCCTGAAACAATAAAGGCAGGAATGATTGGGTTGAAAACCTCGCCGAGGGTAGACATGGCACTCTTACGTCTTTCCTTCATATCTACATCTTCATCTTGATCGCTCTGGAAATATGTCCGCCTGCCTTATCCAGGAGAGAAATCGCATCCTCTTTGGAACTTGATGTAAGTGTCATTATGATTGCGGTTTTAACACTACCACCGGCCTGAGACAGGACCTTTCTCGCCTCTTGCCTATCAAGGCCTGTCACCTCCATCAGGATGTTCTGAGCTCTAACATTCAACTTCTCATTTGTCTGCACAACATCAACCATGAGGTTCTGATAGCATTTTCCTATTCCTATCATGCTTGCCGTACTGATCATGTTCAAAATAAGTTTTTGTGCAGTTCCTGCTTTAAGACGCGTAGAGCCTGTAAGTACTTCCGGTCCCACTATGACCTCGATCTTATGCTTTGCGATTTTTCCAATCTCCGAATCCTTGTTACAAGAAAGGGATGCGGTATTGCAACCAATACTGTTAGCATATTCAAGGCCTCCTATTACGTAAGGGGTCCTTCCACTTGCGGCAATACCTATCACGACATCTTTACTGGTTATGTTATGTTTTATTAAATCCTGCCTGCCAAGTTCCTTGCTGTCTTCAGCCCCTTCGATTGCTTTTATAAAAGCCTTCTCCCCGCCGGCGATAAGACCTACTACAAGATCAGGTGAAACACCGAACGTGGGAGGACATTCAGCTGCATCAAGCACACCAAGGCGACCGCTGGTCCCGGCGCCCATATATATAATCCTGCCGCCATCAGAAAGTGCGGCTACACACCAATCGACAACAGCTGCTATATCTTCCAGTACAGTGCTTACAGCAACAGGAACCGTCGCATCCTCTTTATTCATAGCCATGACAATCTCAAGAGATGACATCTCATCCAATCTCATTGTGTTTTTGTTTCTCGTCTCTGTCGTCATTGCGGATAAATCAATCATGTAGTCATCTCCTTACTTTTTTTCAGAGCAAGCATTACAGCCCCGGTTGCAGCATTATGCATGGGTTTTCTATACTCTATCCCAGCATTGATATCTTCTAACGCCTTTATCAATTCCATTCTAAATGGAGTATCTTTATCAATTAGACCTCCGAAGAAAGCAGCATATGCATGCTTGAGGTCAAGTTTTTTCAAGACAGCTTGCATCTGGTATGCCAGCAGCATTGCATTCTCCCTGACGATTTTAATTGCAACATCGTCGCCATCCCTGTATGCGATATCAACACAAGGTGCAATAGATGCAATATCCGCCTTATCGCCGTTATAGACAAACCTTATTATATCTTCCCTGTTTTTTAAACCATGCCGGGCGGAGACCAAAGCTCGAAGCACGGTCTTCCCTCCACAGCCATCGATATCCTCAGCTATCGCCTTGAGACTATCCCGGCCAAGAGCATATGCACTCCCCTCATCTCCGATGATATGCCCCCAGCCACCAGTTCTTTCGATTGTGCCATCACTACCTTTTCCAAAACATATGGACCCCGTACCGGCGATGACAGCAAGGCCTTCTTTTCCTTCATGGGCACCTTCAAGAGCTATTACATGGTCTCCTACCAGCGTATACGGGATATTGAAGCCCGAAAAGACCTCATCTGCTATTGCAGACATCCTATTGTTACTGATGCCGGCAGCACCTATTACGAGATGAAGGCATTTTCCAAGACTCGACAGTTCTGCAGAGATTTCATTTAAAAGAAGCTTGAAAGCATCCTCTCCTATACTGTTTATATTGAAAGCACCAAATGTTTTTTCCTGTATTTCATCACCTTTGGTAGACCAGCATAACAATGTTGTCTTTGTCCCGCCTCCATCTATGCCAGCAACAAACTCCATCAATTCATCTCCTTGAAAAAGTAGGAAAAAGCACGTTCTACCGCTTCATTCCAGAATCTCCAGTTATGCTCACCATGCCATGTCTCGAATAGGACATCTGCTCCTTTTTCCTTTAAAGCACTGGATATCTCTCTGCTATGGAAAAGTCTTTCATCCTCCTCTCCACATGCTATGTAGAAAGAGGGAAGCTTCTTCCTGCATCTATCCAAAAGATAAAAAAGATTATCTTTGTTCGAAACGGAAGGACCGAAAATAGCATCAAACTCCTTCCTGCTTCCATCTTTACATTGTTTGAATACGGATACTATATCGGAGACGGAGGAAAAAGCAGCACATCCATTAACCTTTTCAGGATTTGTCAAAGCACACTTTATAGCTCCGTAACCGCCCATGGAAAGTCCCATGATATAATTCCTTTCCCTTTTCTTTGAGAAATTAAAAAAATGCGTACAGACTTCCCGCAGCTCCTTATTGATAAAAGTAAAATAATCCAAGCCGCTCTTCATATCCGTATAGAAGCTTCTCTGCACCTCGGGAATGACGACAGCCACATTATATTCCCTTGCATATAGCTCAACCAGGGTATACCGGGTCCACCCTGAACAATTATCTTCAAGGCCATGCAATAGATACACTACGCTTACGTCTTGCATTCTCACATCTTCAGGGAGAATCACTGTCATCGAAGTGTTCATTCCAAGAACCTTTGATTTGAAGTCGCATCGAATATGAGCCATATCATGCCCCCATCGTACAAGTTACAAAATGCCCTGGAGCTATCTCTGTCAGGACAGGATTGTTTTTACATTTTTCCGATGCATATGGACATCTTTTTGCAAAACGGCATCCCGGCTCAGGATTTACAGGACTCGTAACTTCACCTTTCAAAGGTGTTCTCTCCCTGTCTCTCCTGGACAGGTCGATTGTCGGAATCGCATTAAGCAGAGCTCTTGTATATGGATGCAGAGGATGGGCAAAAAGCTCATCGGAAGCAGCATATTCAATTACCTGCCCCATGTACATGACCATGATTTCATCACTGATATGCTTTACAACTGCAAGGTCATGAGTAATGAACATGTAACTGATACCTTTGTTATCCTGTAGATCCATAAGGAGATTCAAGATCTGTGCCTGGATGGAGACATCCAAAGCAGATACAGGTTCATCACAGACGATGAAACTCGGCTCAAGAATCATTGCCCTTGCCAGCCCCACCCTCTGCCTTAAGCCACCATCGAGCTCATGAGGATACAAATTGGCATGGTTTGCAGGAAGTCCGCAAAGTTCCATGATTCTGTCCACCTTGTCCCTTTTCTCGCTCTTAGAGAGTTTTTCCCCTGTTCCCACGACTTCAATTGGTTCCATAATAAGGGAACGTACAGATAAACGAGGGTCCAAAGAAGAATAAGGATCCTGGAAAATCATCTGCATGTTCCTCTGAACCTTATGCATCTCCCTCCTCTTGTAAGCAAGAATATTCTCGCCTCTGAAGAGAACCTCTCCAGCTGTTGCCTGATGAAGGCGCAGAACAGTACGTCCAAGTGTGGATTTTCCACACCCTGATTCCCCGACAACCCCAAGGGTCTTTCCTTCATAAATCTTAAAATTAACATCTTCTACAGCATGAAGCATTCCCCTTGGCGTTTTAAAATATTTTCTTACCCCGATAGCTTCTACCAATGGTTCTCTCATTTCAGACCCTCCTGCGAATACATGTGACAGAGAATGCCGTGGCCGCCTTCAAACGTCATATCAGGTGGCACTGTCCTGCATTTTTCTACAGCGTAAGGACATCGGGGAGCAAAAGCACAACCTGCAACTTTTATTCTAGGATCCCCCATGTGTCCGGGAATCGGATGCAGTCGAGGAGATTTAGATGTCAGGTCAGGGATGCAGTTGATAAGACCTTTTGTATAAGGATGATTCTTCTCTCCCTCGAAAATGTCTTCTACAGTGCCGGACTCAACCACCCTTCCTCCATAGACCACAGCAATCTTATCGCAGAATTCAGCAACAACTCCTAAATCATGGGTTATAAGAACAACAGCAGTATTGAACTTAGCCTTCAATTCCCTGATCAGCGCAAGTATTTGCGCCTGTATGGTTACATCAAGAGCAGTAGTGG
>DVIF01000059.1 GCA_018711525.1 Candidatus Ornithospirochaeta stercorigallinarum | reverse complement strand
TATTCAGCAAATGTGGGGACATCACCATTGCTTTCTACGATGTTGGTCTGGAGAAGTGTGTTCGAACTGTCGACCTTGATTACCAGATCCGTTTCAAAGACCTTTCTCAGAAGGGATTCATTGTTGAGGAGTCCTTCTACATAAATGCGGGCTTTTTCCTTTGAAGTGCATCCTGTGCTTTTTGCCCGTCTTGTACCGTCTGGAAGATAAACACGGAAATACCAGATCGGTTTGCCTTTGACAGCCTTGTCTGAATACAAAGTGTACTGCCTTCTGAATCTCATCTCGTTCTCCTATAAAAGTAATAGCGTAGTGGATAGAGTTCAGATAGTGCTTATTTTGTGCAATGCCGTTGCAAAAGTGTGCAACGGAAATCGCAATTGGTCAGCTTTTGGTCAGCTTTTGGTCAGCCTTCCCATAAAACAGACCCACGAATAAAAAAATAACTCTATACAGCGTATAGAGTTATTAGAGATTCGTGAGAGACGGGGCTCGAACCCGCGATCTCCGGCGTGACAGGCCAGCGCGATAACCAGCTTCGCTACTCCCACAAGCAAGAAGAAGGTAACAGAAATTTGGCAGTTATGTCAATGTTTTTTCAAAAAAATTTTATAATATTTTAGACATATGTAATAATTCCTTTTGGTATCAGAAATTAAATTTTGCAATTTATTTGCTTGATATGATGTAGAATCCAGATAAATTGACACAACTAATACTGGAAAGGCTGAGAAAATTGCGAACGAATCGTTTAAAAATTGCGAACTCGATGGCATTTTTAAATAAATCAGGGAATTCTGAACACGAATTACGAACTTTTTAAACTCGAAAGGCGTTCGATTGGCAAAGGGTTTTAAATTCATTTAAAAAAGATGATTGCTCCTGTAGAATCCAGATGAATTGACACAAATAATACGGGGAAGGCTGGGAAAATTGCGAATATTGAGTTTAAAACCATGTTTAAAACAGCCTGAAATCCCTTTAAAAATTGTTAAATCGTTTAAAGTTCGCGAAAAATGCGAACAAATCGTTTAAAAATTGCGAACTCCATGTCATTTTTAAATAAATCCAGTCATTTTGAACACGAATTGCGAACTTTTTAAACTCGAAATGCCTTCGATTGGCAAAGGGTTTTAAATCCATTTAAAAAGATGATTGCCCTGAAGTCCTAGCCTGTGAGTAACATTTTTAATGTCTGACAAGATGACTTTCTGTCTACTGCTGTTCCTGGGGCTTGATTCAAACACCTTGTACTTCATTCAGATACGCATTCAGAAAGTATTCGGCAAGGCTGTTCTTCTTGATGTTTTCCTTTGCCTCATCTCTTGTGAACCATTGATAGGAATCTATCTCCTCATTCGTATTCATCTCACTCTCATCATCTACGAATGCGGTGAAATTGCACATCAGGGTATTTGACGGCTCGAAGAATCTAGTCCTGTTGAATCTCAGTGATGATACCGTCATTCCCGTCTCTTCCTTTATTTCCCTTGCTGCGGCGTGTTCCAGTGATTCTGTTCTGTTCACATATCCTGCGACGAGTATGAAGAATGGTCTTCCATACTGCTTGATTAATAGTACCTTGTCTGTCTGCCTGCTGATTACAATCATGCTTACAGCAACGTTATATGATGGGAAACGATATTGATTGCATTTGGAGCAGAACGGGACCATGCCTTCGTTCTCCAGTTCTTTCTCTATCAGAGCAGTTCCGCATTCCTGACAATACTTCTCAGCCATGGATGTAGATTAGCTCTTTTGCTTATTTGTAACAACCGCAAATTTTTTCCTGTTTTTGACAAATGAAATATCGGGTGGTATTCTTTTCGTGTTTTAGGGAAGATATCGATGAAGAAGTTCAGAAAACTTGTTGAAGCCGGATATATAGGTCTTCAGCCATGGGCGGAAGAGAAGCTGAAGGATTATGCCTCTGAGATCATTCACTATGACAGGCTTCCTGGAAGTGAAGAGGAGCTTGTCGCCTGGATAGGGGATGCCGATGCCGTTCTTGTACGGAATCTTCCTCTGGTTCCTGCCTCTGTACTCTCAAGGTGCGGAAATCTCAAGTATGTAGGCATGTGCTGCTCTCTCTATTCAAAGGAAAGTGCCAATGTGGATATCGAATATGCTGAGAATCATGGGATGAAGGTCTATGGGATCAGGGACTATGGGGACAAAGGGGTCACAGAGTTCGTCTGCTATGCCCTGGTGCGGATTCTCCATGGATATGACTGGCCGCTCTGGAGGAAGAGACCAAAGGAGATTACAGGACTTGAAATCGGGTTTGTCGGTTTCGGTACGAGCGGACAGATGACGGCAAGGCTTTTGAAGGCAATGGGTGCAAAGATAACCTATTATGCACGCTCTGTAAAAGAAGACTGCGAGAAAGAAGGTATGCACTATAAGCCCCTTGAGGACCTTCTCAGGGAGTCTGAGATTGTTGTCACATGCCTCAACAAGGGTGTGATTCTTCTTCATGAAAAAGAATTCAACATACTTGGTAGTGGGAAGATAATGATCAATACGTCGATCGGTCCGGCTTCGGATATGGATGCTTTGAGAAAGTGGATTCTCGATGAGAGGAATATCTTCATCTCCGACACTTCAGGTGGAGTGGGGGAAATCTATCAGGAGGTGAAGGATAGAAGGAATGTGCTTTGCCCTGATTCATCTGCAGGTATGACGGAGGAGGCATACGATCTGATGAGCAGGAAGGTTCTGGATAATATCGAGCGGGCATTAAGTGAGATCTAGTAGTTGATTATTCTCTTTTTTTCTTGACGGGTATCCAGATCTCGCTTTTAAAATCCTTATCTTTTGTGTCTTTGCTGATATTCCTCAGCATCTCCGGTCCTTCTCTCAGCTCATAGTCTGATGAGCCGAGCCATTCTGAATATATTTCTGCCCATGTGTTCTGCAGTGCCTCAGGATAGCTTCCGCTTGATGGGAAGACTGCCCAGTCTGAAGAAGGGACGAGGAGGACATCAAACTCATCATCAGCTTCATCATGGGTGGATGCGACTGCCAGATACTGGTCCAGGAAGCTTCCCTCCTTCGTCCTCTCTGAGAAATCTGCAGAGACGCTTATCAGCCCTTTGGGCTCGGTATCATTGACTTTCATGAGTTTTTCTTTCTTGTCTTCAGTAAGTCTTTCATAGAGTGAATCGATCTGGTGGTTTTCTCCTTTGAATTGCAGTGTAATCCTTTTCTTGAAACCGATGATGTAGAATTCATCTTTGTGTACGATTCTGTATTCCATGTATTTCCTCCTTCTTTCATGATAGCATATCCTCCGTGTGTTTTTTCTTCTTATTTTCTGCTAAGCTGTCAGGTATGAATGATAAGGATCTGGAAAAGAAGATAAAAGATGAGATGGAGAGGGAGATCGAGACCTCTGGCTGTTCCACCCCTGCAGATCTGCTGATCGCACTTGGTTATCTTGATGAGGGGGCGTTTGCCGATTGGCAGAAGGGAAGGCTCTCATATCTGGAGAAGGCTCTTAAGCTGGGGCCTCAGAAGGTGCTCAGGCTGATGGCGGTAATGAGCGCCCATGCAAAGAAGGAAGGGTACAAGCCGAAGTCTTTCGACTACAGCCTTGATGGAAAGACGAAACTCAGGTTTTCCAGGACTGGAAATGAGGTGATCGAGGGACAGTTCGCAACCAGATACATCGATAAGTATTGGAGAGAGGATGATTAGTCCATCCTCTTTCTCATCACATGGTTTTTAAGCTTTTCTCCTCTTATCTCTACAATCTGCTCCCTTACCACCTTGTAGCCTCTTTTCTCAAAAAACGGAAGAGCTGTGATTGAAGCATGTGTCTCTATTTCATTGAAATTCCCTTTCGCCTCGATTTCATTGCATAGGGCTGTAGCCACACCCTTTCCCTGGTAATCCTTATGGACGAAGAGATGGTCAAGATACCCTGTATCCTCGATATCTGCAAAGCCGATTATCACTCCATCCTCTATTGCGACTAATGTCCAGTTCTTCTCGAGTGCTGTTTTAAGATGACTGTAATCGTTGTCCTTGGGCGCCCATGCCTCAAGCTGGCTCTCACTATAATCCCCGGCGTTCACAGAATGAACCGTTTCATAGAACAAAGTGCAGATATCTATGAAAAATTCTTTTTCATAACTCTTTATCACCATGAGTTTATAATATCTTTTTCCCATCTTTTGCAACAGAGTGCAACGTTTTTTCAATATTTAATTTGCGTAATTCCAATAGTGGACCTATAATTTTTATAGGCTATGAATGGTTGAGAGTTCTTCCATTCCAGAAAACAAAGGAGGACCTTATGAAGGATTTTTTCGCTTTGAAAGAGAAGAATACCACTGTTAGGACCGAAATCGTAGCAGGCCTGACGACATTCTTCACGATGGCGTACATCATATTCGTAAATCCGGGTATGTTAAGCGCAACAGGGATGAGCTTCGAGGGGGTATTCGTTGCAACCTGTCTTTCCGCAGCGGTCGGAACGCTCATCATGGCACTCTTTGCAAACGTACCTTATGCGGTCGCTCCTGGAATGGGGCTCAACGCGTTGTTCGCATATACGGTATGTCTTGCAGGAGGATTTACATGGAAACAGGCACTTTCCATGGTTTTCATCTGCGGTCTGATAAATATCGTGATAACGGTTACCAAGCTGAGGAAGGCGATAGTCAAATCGATTCCGGAAAGCCTTCAGAACGCGATAGGAGGGGCTATAGGACTCTTCATCGCATATCTGGGGTTGAACAACGCAGGTCTCATATCGTTCACACTTACAGCAAATGAGACAGGTTCACTCGTCCTTAATTCAGGTGTGACCCCAGGCATGATGGCTTTCAGCAATCCTTCCCTCGTACTTGCTGTAATAGGGCTGCTCATCATAGTCATCCTCATGGTGATGAAAATAAAGGGTGCCATCCTGATAGGAATCGTTGCTACGACAATCATTGGAATTCCGATGGGGGTGACGCAGATTCCAACTTCCATCATGTCCGACTCAGGCACATGGGAAGGCTTTAAAGAGGTCTCTTTCGCATTCTTTGCAGCAGACGGATTCGTATCGCTCTTCACAGATCCTGCAAAGATTCCGTTTGTAATCGTCACAATCTTCTCCATGTGTCTTTCCGATACGTTCGACTCAATCGGAACATTCATCGGAACAGGACGTAAGAGCGGAATATTCGACGCAGAGGATGAGAAGGCCCTTGAAGGCTCCGGCTTTAAGAGCCGTCTGGACAAGGCTCTTGTCGCGGATAGTTTTGCAACCAGCATCGGAGCCCTCTTAGGTACGAGCAACGCAACAACATACGTAGAGAGTTCCGCCGGTATCGCCGCGGGAGGAAGAACAGGTCTGACAAGCCTTACGACAGCCATCATGTTCTTAATATGTCTGCCGTTTGCTGGACTTATCGGAATGGTTCCATCCGCAGCCACATCCCCGGCTCTCATCGTAGTCGGCGTCCTTATGGTAGAGCCGTTTGCGAAGATCAACTGGTCCGACCTCAACGATGCGATTCCTGCATTCTTCACAGTGGCGATAATGAGCTTCACTTATGGAATCACAAATGGTATTGCAGCAGGCTTCATCATGTACTGCATCACGAAGATCTGTACGAAGAAGGCAAAAGAGATCCATCCGATCATTGCAGCTGCATCAATACTCTTCATAATCGATTTCATCTTGAAGGCCATTGGTTGATATTCTTCTCTCTTTATTCAAGGCATGGGTTTTTTCTTCCCATGCCTTTTTCTTTCTCCTGTGCTATCATCTAGAGTATGATAAACGTAGGAAACGACTGGCAGGAGCTTTTTGATATTGAACAGCATAAGCAATACTATCTGGATCTCAGGCGGTTTCTGAAGCGAGAATATGCCACGAAGAGGATATATCCTCCCATGGATGAGATATTCAATGCATTCAGACTGACACCTTTCAAGGATGTAAAGGTCGTAATAGTAGGGCAGGACCCTTATCATGAGCAAGGGCAGGCAATGGGACTTTCATTTTCCGTTCGTGAGGGGACGGAAGAGCCGCCATCGCTGAAGAACATTCATCAGGAACTTGAGAATGAAGGGTTTAGCGGCCCTTGGTCGAGCGACCTTTCCCGCTGGGCCCGGCAGGGGGTTCTCCTTTTAAACAGCACCCTTACAGTCGAGGCCCATAGAGCCGCATCGCACGCAGGACACGGTTGGGAGGTCTTCACGGATAACGCGATAGCAGCTTTAGGCCGAGATGGAAAGCCCAAGGTCTTCCTTCTCTGGGGCAGTTATGCCAGAAGCAAGAAGATACTGATTGAAAACAGGGCGCACCTGATCCTGGAATCCGCCCATCCGAGCCCGCTGAGTGCCTACAGGGGCTTTTTCGGAAACAATCATTTCAGAAGATGCAATGACTTTTTGATTGAAAACGGCATGGAGCCGATAGCCTGGTAGCTACCGGTTCTCCTTCAGTGCTTTTTTCCTGATCTTGCCGCTTATGGTCTTCGGCAGCTCATCTGTGAACTCTATGTATCTTATCCATTTGTACTCTGCGAGTTTCGAGTTTGTGAACTCTTTTATCTCCTTCTCCAGCTCCTGAGACGGCTCATACCCATGAGAGAGCACGATGAATGCCTTTATCGCCTGCCCCCTCAATGCATCGGGGATTCCTACGACGCTGCACTCAAGCACGGCCTCATGCTTGATGAGTATGTTCTCAATCTCAAAAGGCCCGATTCTGAATCCTCCGCTTTTGATGATGTCGTCGAATCTTCCGTGGAACCAGAAATATCCATCCTCATCCTTCCATGCCGAGTCCCCCGTATGGTATACCCCGCCTTGCCATGCATTCTCATAGAGCTCGGGATCATTGAGGTATGCAGAGAAGACACCTATGGGTTTCTCTCCGTTCTCAGGTACGATTACAATCTCTCCGATTTCCCCTGGTTCGACTTCGTTGCCTTCCTTGTCTATGAGGTGCAGGTTGTATAATGGGCTTGCCACTCCCATTGAGCCTTCCTTGTTCTTTATCCCCTTGTAGTTCGCACTTAGAAGTGTCGTCTCCGTCTGGCCGTATCCTTCGTTGAGATACAGCCCTGTCTTCTCATAGAATTTCTTGAAGATCTCAGGGTTCAGATATTCTCCTGCCGTAGCTGCATGCTTGAGACTCGGCATTGCAGGTGCACCTTTCTTCACGAGGTATCTATAGACAGTCGGAGGTGCGCAGAATGATGTCACCTTGTATTTATTGATCACCTGTGTCAGCATCTTTGGATCGAAGTTGTCGAAGTCATATACCATTACCGCCGACCCTACAAGCCATTGTCCGTACATCTTACCCCAGCTTGCCTTCGCCCATCCTGTTTCTGCAACTGTGAAATGAAGTCCGTCGTCCTCGGCCCTCTGCCAGTATTTCGCCGTTACGATGTGTGCAAGAGGGTAGCTGAAGTCATGGATTACTCCTTTCGGGTATCCTGTGGTGCCTGAGGTGAAATACATCATCATGCTGTCTTTCACATTTGTCTTGACACGCTCCATCTCGTCTGAAGAAGCCTCCTTCAGTTTCGAGAGGTTGATGAATCCTTCGACATCCTCCCTGATGCTCATCAGCACAGCTTCCTTTCCTGCCTCTGAGAGAGCCTCTCTTATACGGGCAGGCACATCGTTTTCCTCTGTGGTGACTACAGCCTTGATGTCTGCTGTTGTGAAGCGGTATTTGAAGTCGTCAACCCTGAGCATGTGGGTGACGGGAACCATCACTGCTCCGAGCTTATGCAGGGCAGTGGATACGAACCAGTACTCGTAATGCTTTTTCAGACAGAGCATCACATAGTCCCCTTTCCTTATTCCCAGACAGGATAGGGCGTTGGCATATCTGTTCGACTCCTTCATGACGTCTGAGAATGTGAATATCCTCTCCTCATCGTTGGCGTTGCACCATACAATCGCCCTTTTCCCTGGATTTTCCCTTGCAATCTCGTCCACAACATCATATGCGAAATTGAAATTGTCATTGTAATGTATGTCTATCTTCTTCAGCGCACCGTTCTCATCTTCAGTACACGTACAGAATCTTTCATATATGCTCATTATCCATCTCCTAGAACGCTCTGAAGCGTTTATAGCGGTTTTCCTTGAAATCCATGTCCTTTTTTATCATGCAGATCTCATTGTAGATATCATTGCCAAGATGATGGAAGAACTCTTCTGTTCCTAGTTCATCTTCCTTGACTATCTTCTCAATAAGACCTAAAGAGAGTGCGTCATCTGCTGTGAGCTTCAGACATTCTGCCGCCTGAGAAGCTTTCTTGCTGTCTTTGAAGAGTATGCTTGCACATCCCTCTGGGGAAATCACGGAGTAGACGGCATTCTCAAGCATCCAGACCCTGTCTGCCACGGCAAGCCCTAGGGCTCCGCCGCTTCCTCCTTCTCCAATCAGGACAGATAATATCGGGACGTCGAGGTCCATCATCTCCATGAGGTTCCTGGCTATAGCCTCTCCTTCTCCTCTCTCTTCCGCTTCGATACCGCAGAATGCTCCGGCTGTATCGACGAAGGTGATTACAGGGCGGTTGAACTTCTCTGCCTCCTTCATTAGCCTCAGGGCTTTTCTATAACCTTCAGGGCTGGCGGAGCCGAAATTACGCATTGTGCGTTCTGCCGCCGTCCTTCCTTTTTCGATGGCGATCACAGTGACCGGCATGCCTTTAAGCTCTGCAATCCCTGCGACGATTGCACCATCATCTTTCGCTCTTCTGTCCCCATGGAATTCGATGAAGGAAGAGAAAATATTGTTTATGTAGACCAGACCCGTAGGACGGGATGCCAAACGGGCTGTTCTTACTCTCTCGTATGCATTCATATAAAACCTCATAAAACCTTGTTGCCCAAGGTATGGATGAAAACTAGTCTTCCGCTTTCATCCCATGAAGGACTAAAATCTGTCTAAGTGTGTATTTTAAATCCTTTCTGTGCACGATCTTATCTATAAAACCACACTTGAGGAGGAATTCGGCTTTCTGGAATCCCTTCGGCAGCTCCTTCTGTGTCGTCTGCTCGATGACCCTCTTTCCCGCAAAACCGATCAGGGCACCAGGCTCGGAGAGGATGATGTCTGCCTCCATTGCAAAGCTTGCAGTGACTCCTCCCGTTGTAGGGTCTGTCAGAACAGCAATGTATAGCAGTCCTGCATTGCTGTGCCTTTTTACAGCTCCGCTCACCTTTGCCATCTGCATGAGCGAGATCAGCCCTTCCTGCATTCTTGCCCCGCCTGATGCTGTGAATCCGATTACAGGCAGTCTTCTCTCGATGGCGTATTCAAAAAGCCTTGTTATCTTCTCACCTGTGACATGTCCCATGCTTCCCATCATGAAAAGGCTTTCCATGAAGAAGACTGCAACCTGCATCCCTTCTATTGCCGCAATTCCTGTTATTACCGATTCCTTCTCTCCGCTTGCCTTCCTTGCCTTCTCAAGCTTCTCCTCGTATCCGGGGAATGAGAGGATGTCCTTCGTCTCCTCATCAGTGAAAAGCTCCTGAAAGCTGTCGAAGAACATGGATGCCCTCTCTCTGGCCTTTATGCGGAAGTGGTAGCCGCATGAGCATGTCTTATAGGGGAGGATGTCATCCTTTTTCAGCGTTCTGTGGCAATTTGGGCAGACGATCTCATCTTCTGGGGCGGGGATGTTGTCCCTTCCTTCCTTCTCAAGCTCATTGCCTGGTTTGAAGTTGAAGTTGATCATTTTACCGCCTCCATGCTTGTCGTATCATATGTCCCTGAGACGAATGCGGGGTCTTTGAGTATTTTGAGCTGTTCTTCGATGTTCGTATCGACTCCAACGATTTGAAGTTCGCATAGATATGCCCTCATCTTTCTTATCGCCTCATCCCTGGTCTGTGCGTAGACTATCAGCTTTCCCAAGAGGGAATCGTAGTAGGGCGTGATCACGGAACCTTTTTCAATATAGGTGTCGAAACGTACGAACGGTCCTCCCGGGATGTGCAGCTCTTCGATCTCTCCTGTGCTTCTTGCGTTTATCCTGCACTCAATCGCAGCTCCCTTTGTCCTTACATCCTTGTTTGTGAAGGAAAGAGGGATGCCGGCAGCAATCCTTATCTGCCATTTTACGATGTCTATTGATGAGAGTATCTCACTGACGGGGTGCTCCACCTGAAGACGTACGTTCATCTCCATGAAATAGAACTTCCTGTCATTGGAGAAGAGGAATTCCATTGTGCCTGCATTCCTGTATCCCATCTTGATGGCGGCCTTTCTTGCCTTCTCCATCAACAGCGCCCTTTCCTCCGGGCTTACTTTTGCACTTGGGCTCTCTTCGACAAGCTTCTGATGGTTCCTCTGCATAGAGCAGTCGCGCTCTGCAAAGCTTACTGCATTGCCTTGCTCATCAGCAAGAATCTGTACTTCTATGTGGCTTGCCGGCATTATGTATTTCTCAAGATATAAAGCTCCGTCCGAGAAACTCTGCTCCGCTTCGTTTTTCGCGATAGGGTAGAACTTTTCAAGGGATGCTTCATCAGTTATGAGCCTTATGCCCCGTCCTCCGCCACCGCTGCGGGCCTTAAGCATCACAGGATAGCCGATCTCTTTTGCCTTCTTCTTTGCGTTTTCAAGGTCGGAGAGTATTCCCGTGCCTGGGATTGTATCGAGACCTGCGTCTTTTGCAATCTCCTTCATCTTGGTCTTATCGCTGAGCTTCTTCATCAGCTCGGAGCTCGGCCCGATGAATGCGATTCCGTTTTCCTCACAAAGTGCTGCGAACTCCTCGTTTTCAGAGAGGAAGCCGTATCCCGGATGGATGGCCTTCGCCCCTGTAAGAATCGCCGCACTTATGATCCTATCTGCCCTGAGGTAGCTCTCAGATGCATCCCCGGGGCCTATGCAGATGCTTTCATCTGCAAGAAATCGATGTAGTGAATTCTTATCTGCTTCAGAGTAGACGGCGACACTTTTTATACCCATCTCACTGAGGGCTCTGATGATCCGTATCGCAATCTCTCCTCTGTTGGCTATCAGGATTTTTGAGAACATAGGGCACTCTTATCTGCTAAGGCGAAAGAAAACTCCGCCTTTATCTTCAGCTCTCCGTCCACATATCCTTCGCCCTGGGCGAAATAGAACATGCCTTTGCTTTTTACGATGCTGCACTTCGTTTCGAACCTGTCTCCAGGCAGGACGGGGCTTTTGAACCTGACCTTGTCCAGTCCTGCATAGAGGCATACCTTTCCTTCCTGCATCCTGTCCTTTAAAAGGAC
The DNA here is from genome assembly GCA_018711525.1 of Candidatus Ornithospirochaeta stercorigallinarum. Taxonomy (GTDB): domain Bacteria; phylum Spirochaetota; class Spirochaetia; order Sphaerochaetales; family Sphaerochaetaceae; genus Ornithospirochaeta; species Ornithospirochaeta stercorigallinarum. The sequence continues at coordinate 5,274 of DVIF01000059.1, read as the reverse complement.
TGCAGTGCTCTGAGCCAGGATTTCACAGAGAATCACACCGGGGACGATTGGAAAGCCTGGAAAATGCCCGTCGAGGAAGAATTCATCGCCTTTGATCGTGTATATCCCATGTGCATATCCATCTTCCTCGTACGCCTCATCCAGAAGGAGCATGCTGTTCCTGTGGGGAAGTATCTCCATCAGTTCATTCCTGTTCACTTTGTCCTCCTGTACTTGAATAGAGGGGTTCCGAATTCCACGGCTTGACCGTTCTTCACAAGGACCTTCTCTATGATGCCGTCATCTTCTGCCTTGATCTCATTCATCAGTTTCATCGCCTCGATGATACAGATCGTATCCCCTTTCCTGAACTCCGATCCGACGGTGACATAGTCGTCCTTGTCTTCCGCACTTGAGGAGTAGAAGAGTCCGACCATCGGTGATTTTATCTCCAAGGATGAGGCGTCAGCAGTCTCTTCCTTATCTTCATATGAAGCCGGGGACTCAGGCACGAATGTCTTAGCTGAAGATGCCGGGGATGAACCTCTTTCCATGCGGAAGGTCCTTCCCCCTTCGCTTACTTCGAATGCAGTGAGCTTGAGCTCATTCATGAGCTCCCCGTATTTTTTCAGTTCGTTCAAATCCATCAGACCCTCCTGAATGCAAGGCATCCGTTATGACCGCCGAATCCAAGGGAGTTGGAGATGGCGAGCGTTATATCCTTCCTTACAGCTTTGAGAGGTGCATAATCGAGATCGCATTCTTCATCCTTTTCAAGGAGGTTGATCGTCGGAGGGATGATGCCTGTCTCAAGGGCTTTGATGGAGACAATCGCCTCAAGAGCCCCTGCCGCACCAAGCATATGGCCTGTCATGCTCTTTGTGGAGCTGATCACAGCCTTTCTCGCAGCCTCCTCTCCGAGTGCGTGCTTGATTGCAAGTGTCTCGGCCTTGTCGTTTAAAGGAGTACCTGTTCCATGTGCATTTACGTATACGCTGTCATCACTGCTGTATCCTGCTTCCTGAAGGGCCTGGCTCATTGCCCTGCGTGCACCCTCTGCATCCGCCCTTGGAGCTGTGATATGGTATGCATCACTTGTCGAGCCGTAGCCGACGAGCTCTGCATAGATTGCTGCTCCTCTCTTCTTTGCGTGCTCATACTCTTCCAGGATGAGTGCCGCACCTCCCTCTGCGATGACGAAACCGCTTCTTCTCTTGTCGAAAGGAAGGCTTGCCGCGTTCCTGTCGGTTGCAGTTGAGAGTGCCTGCATGTTTATGAATCCTGCTACTCCGCATTCACAGATTGCCGCTTCGCTTCCTCCTGCGATCACTGCATCTGCATAGCCGTGCCTAATAAGGCGCATGGCTTCTCCGATTGCATTCGTTCCCGAAGCACATGCTGTTACTGCAGGCATTGCAGGGCCCTGGGCGTTATATCTTATGGAGATGAGGCCGGAAGACATGTTGGCGATCATCATCGGGACGAAGAAAGGGGAGACCCTGCCCGGACCTCTTTTGAGAAGAGTGTTGTGCTCTTTTACGAAAGTGGCCATTCCCCCGATGCCTGTACCGAAATATACTGCAAGACGTTCAGGATCGACGGAACCTATGATGTTGCTCATCTCGACTGCTTCCTTTGCGGCAGCTATTGCGAACTGTGCGTATCTGTCGGTTTTGAGTACATCGGATTTATCCATGTAATCACGGGGATTGAAATCCTTTACCTCGCCATCGAGCTTCGCCTTGAAATCCGTGGTGTCGAAAAGTGTTATCTCATCTATTCCGTTGACACCATCTACAAGGTTCCTCCAGTTCTCTTCCACACCTTTTCCCACAGGGCTTATCGCACCCATGCCTGTTACGACGACTCTTCTATAGTTTTCCATCTGTGCTCTCCTTTACATTGCGATACCGCCATCGACTTTGAGAACCACTCCCGTGATGTATGAAGAGGATGCGAGGAATGCCACAGCCTCTGCGACCTCCTCAACCTCTCCGAATCGCCTAAGTGGAATCATCTGGATGAGGGGGTTGTCCTCTCCGATGTTCTCCGTCATGTCGGTCTTGATGAATCCCGGGGCTACGGCATTGACTGTTATGTTCTTGGCTGCAAGCTCTTTGGCAGCTGTCTTCGTCAGCCCGATCACTCCTGCTTTTGATGCCGAGTAGTTTGCCTGTCCCGGATTACCAATAATCGCTGATACTGATGATATGTTTATAATCCTTCCACCTTTTGCTCTTATCATGAGAGGGCAGACGTGGCGGATCATGTTGAATGTTCCTTTTAGGTTCGTATCTATTACGCTGTCGAAAGATTCCTCACTCATCATTGCGAGAAGACCGTCCTTCACAATCCCCGCATTGTTTACGAGTATGTCCACATGGGAGAAATCTTCCTTTATTTTTTTCACAAGCTCCTTCGTCTCCTCATAAGATGAGACGTCGGCTTTATATGCTATCGCCTTGACTCCAAAGCTTTCTCTGATGTTTCTCACCGTTTCCTCGGCCTTTTCGCTGTTGCCATGGTAGACGACAGCGACATCAGAGCCGAGGGAGGCGAGCTTTATGGCAACTGCTTTCCCGATTCCGCGGGAAGCTCCTGTAACGAGGCTTACCTTGCCGCTCAGCATAAAACCTCCTCCTTGATCTTTTCAATCGCCTCCACATTGCCTGTGGAATAGACTTTCACTTCTTTGTTGATCTTTTTGATTATTGATGACAGAGTCGTCCCCGGTCCGATCTCGATGAATGTCCCGACTCCGTTTGAAATCATGTCCTCAATGATTTTCTGCCAGAGAACAGGGCTCTTTATCTGCTCTGCAAGCACGTCCTTCACACTGTTGCCGTAAGGTGTTCCGAGGAAATTGGAATAAGCAGGAATCGAGGGAAGGTCTACGATGGTGGTATCAAGGAAAGCTGCGAACTTCTCCGATGCCTCATTCATGAAAGGGGAGTGGAAAGCTCCTTTTACGCTCAGGCGTATGCATCTGCCCCCGTTTTCCTTCACATCGGCTTCAAAGCTCTTGATCTCGTTCTCCAGTCCTGAGCACACAATCTGTCCTGGACAGTTGAAATTCACAGGGAAGACATAATCGTATTTATCTGCGATCTCATTGACCTTGTCTTCATCGAGACGGAGGACTGCAGTCATTATCGCATCATACTTCTCAGAATCCTCCTGCATGAATTCAGCCCTCTTGGAGACTATGTGCATCCCGCTTTCCCTGCTGAATGATCCTGCATAGGAAAGGGCTGCTATCTCTCCAAGGGAAAAGCCTGCAACGACATCCGCTTTGACCCCCATCTGTGTGAGAAGTGAGGATATCGCAGTCTCGACTGCATATAGTGCAGGCTGTGTGTTTATAGTCTTCATCAGTTCTTCATCACTTGAATTGTAGATTGAATCCAATAGGCCGTGATGGACTTTGTCGAGTTTTTCAAGTACGGCTCTGAAGGTTGGATCGGTCTCATAAAGATCCCTGCACATTCCTACCTTCTGATCTCCCTGTCCTGAAAAAACGAAGGCTATTCTACCCATTTTAAAGCTCCTTTGAGTGCCTCTTCACATCCCTGCATGACATCGAGGATTATCTCTTCGGCACTTTCTTCTTTCTTTACTAGTGCTGCAACCTGTCCAGAGAGGAAGCACCCGTTCTCAAGGTCTCCATCCTTTACGGCTTTTCTCAGGGCACCGACTCCAAGCTGTTCAAGCTCTTCATCCGGCATCCCGCCGTATTCAGCCTCCTGGTATCTTCTGGCGAAATTTGTCCTGAGGCTTCTGACAGGGTGGCCAAGGCGTTTCCCCGTAACCATTGTGCACAGGTCGTTTGCCTTGATGATCTTTTCCTTGTAGACAGGGCTGATGCTGCACTCTTTTGCACTGAGGAACCTCGTTCCCATCTGGATTCCGACAGCTCCGAGAAGGAATGTGGCAGCGGCGGCTCTTCCGTCGGCTATTCCACCTGCCGCGATTACAGGTAGGTCGGTTGCATCGACAATCTGCGGAACAAGGACGATTGTCGTCAGCTCTCCTACATGTCCTCCGCTCTCACCGCCTTCTGCGATCAGGGCATCCGCTCCGACTCTTTTCATGAGCTTCGCCATTGCGACAGACGCGACTACAGGTATTACGGTGATTCCAGCGTCCTTCCATGCCTTCATGTACTTGCTTGGGTTTCCCGCACCTGTGGTCACGACCCTTACCTTCTCCTCGACAACGAGGTCTGCAATCTCATCGGCATAAGGGCTCATAAGCATGATGTTCACGCCAAAGGGTTTGTCTGTAAGGCTTTTTGCTTTCCGGATCTCACCTTTGACATACTCCTTCGGAGCATTGCCTGCTGCGATTATACCCAGTCCTCCGGCATTGGAGACTGCTGCGGCAAGATTGCCGTCGGCAATCCAAGCCATGCCTCCCTGGAAAAGAGGGTATCTGATGCCCAGCATTTCTGTGATTGGAGTTTTTATCATTCGTCGTATTCCTTAGAGAGCTGCGATGAAATCTACGAGGTCCTTTACAGTCTCGAGCTTCTTGTCCACTTCAATAGTGACGTCGAGCTTGTCCTCAAGGTTCATAAGAAGTTCGACTGTGTCGAGGCTGTCGATTCCGAGTTCACGGAATGTGCTCTCCATCTTGATATCGTCGATGTTTGCATCTGTGCGCTCTGCAACAGTTTCCCTGATTGCATCAAAGATTGTTTTTTCGTCCATTTTTCATTTCTCCTATTAATAGTTGATAATTTAATATTGACATATTTTCAAAAAGTGTCAATATGCCAAATACTTTATTCTATGGAAATTAAATCAACAAACCCTGAATAAGTAAGTAGCTATTTATAACTATGCATATGGTGTAGGGTGTTATGAAATCACTATTATACGGGTAAAAGAATTATCCATTTCCTCCCTGAGCGGGAATTGCTGTGTAGATGAAGTCCGCGTTTATGTTTTTCCCTTCTTTTATGTATACAGCTCTCTCTTTTTCCGAAATGCAGAGATTAAGCCTCGGCTGCCAGAATTTCTTCTTCTTGATGTCTATGATGATGTTGTTGTCATCATCCTCATAGCATTTCCTGACAGCGAAAACGGGTAGGGCAAGCAGTAGGATTTTCCTGCTCATGACATTCCTGTATTTCATGCTCAGGAAATACAGATTGGCGTCTTTAGAGGGAGGGGCGTCCTTTTTTCCTACCAGGTGGAAGTAGGTTTCATATGGGTTTCCCTTCGCCTCAAGCTTCTCTTTGAGGCTGATGATTCTTAAATCCTTGATGCTTTTCTTCAGTACTTCTTCAAGTTC
>DVIF01000058.1 GCA_018711525.1 Candidatus Ornithospirochaeta stercorigallinarum | reverse complement strand
TATGTAACATAGCTCGATTCAAAAAGTTTTTTTCAAAAAAAGCATAATTCTGTCTCTGCCTTGCAGTACCATATCGTCTGCGGCACGAAGTACAGGCATCCTATGCTCACCGGAGCAGTGGATGTGGAGACTAAGACCATATTGGCACAGACCTGTACAAAGTATGGCTGGACACTCAAGGCTATGGAGGTCATGCCGGAACATGTCCAACTCTTCATTGAAGCTTCTCCCGATGATGTGCCCTCTTCGATAGCGCGTACTCTGAAATCAATCTCTGCGGTACATATCTTCACAGCCTTTCCGAAGCTGAAAGAACGCAAGTTCTGGGATCCGGCCTATGGTCCCGTGGATGCTATTACGGGAGTGTCGGTGCAATCACAGAGGAAAGCGTGGAAAAGTACATAGAGAACCAGAAGTCGAACATCGGAGGCACAGAATGATGAAAAAGCGAAAAGTTGCAGGCCTGATTGCCTTCGTCTGTATTCTGTTCATCGGGTGGTGTTTTCTCTCAAAACCGGGGAAATAGGATCTCTGCTACCTTCATCCTGCAGGACAGCCTGCAGGTTTTCCTGCGGCATATCTTAAAAACCTCCTGATACAGGTGAATTATAACATAGGAAACCGAAGTCACGAGCAAATTGCACCCCGATTCCAGACGAAGGCGGAAATGGGAGACATCATTCTGTATTAATTTTCAGATTTTTAAAAATTTCTGTAATTTTTTGCATAAGCTATTGCATAACCGCCGTATTTTTATGTATAAATATACAAAATTTTAAATAACTCATACTACATTTGGGAGAGAAAAGATGAAAAAGTTCCTCAAATTTGTTGTTTTATCGTTTATCCTCGTGGCATTTTCAGCCTCACTTTTCGCAGGCGGTGCATCTGAAGAGACTTCAGCCCTTGCAACCATCAAGGAAAGAGGCCGCCTCGTTGTAGGAACAGAAGCACAGTATGCTCCTTATGAATTCAGGGACAAGGACAACAACATCGTAGGTTGCGACATGTTCCTTGCAAAAGAGATCGCAGACGCACTCGGCGTTGAGCTTGAGATTGTCGACATGGCATTCGACGGCATCATCCCGGCAGTCCAGTCAGGACAGGTCGATATCGGGCTTGCGGCATTCACAAACACACCTGAGAGAGCTGAGGTGATCGACTTCTCATCAATCTATGAAGAGAGCCTTCAGTACCTGGTAGTAGCAGCAGGTAACGAAGATGTATATACATCCGCAGAAGCACTTGCAGGAAAGCAGGTGGGTGCGCAGAGAGGAACAATACAGTCCCAGCTCATTGTAAAGACATTCCCGGATTCCAAGCTTTTTGAGCTTGCAAAATATCCTGAGCTTGCACTTGAAGTACAGAACGGCAACATTGCCGGCCTCGTAGTAGATGCCGCAGTCGGTGACTCGATTATCGCTTCCAGCGACGGCAAGCTTGTAAAGGCGAACTTCACATTCGACTCCAAAGAGGCGCTCTTCGGAAAGTCTGCTGTTGTGAAGAAAGGCAGTGCGGACTTCCTTGCGGAAGTAAACAAAGTCATCGAGCAGGTGGTTGCAGACGGCTCATACCAGCAGGCTTATGACGATGCAGTAGCTCTTCAGAAGGAACTCGGACTCTGATGGGTTTCTTCGAACAGATCATAGTCCTGTTGCAGGAATACACCCCGTTCTTCCTGGACGGAATCAAAAACACCCTCATCATTGCGGCTTTAAGCGTAGTGCTGGGGGCTGTTTTCGGCACCCTCATGGCAATAATGAGGATGTGCAAGATAAAACCCTTGAGATGGCTTGCCACCGCCTATATCGAATTCGTACGGGGAACTCCTTTGATGGTTCAGCTTATGTTCATCTTCTATGGGCTTCCGATGGTAGGAATCACATTCCCGGATGTTCCATGGATTCCGAACTTCTCACGCTTCATGGCGGGTATCGTCGCAATGAGCATCAACAGCTGCGCATATGTCGCAGAGGTGATAAGATCCGGCATACAGGCGGTGGATGAAGGACAGATGGAAGCGGCAAGGAGCATCGGCTTCAAATACGGGGAATCGATGCGCCTCGTAATCCTTCCCCAGGCCATAAGGAACATCCTCCCGGCCCTCGGAAACGAATTCGTCACAGTCATCAAGGAATCATCCATCGTATCTGTAATCGGTATATCCGACCTTATGTACAGCACAAATGGAGTAATAGCAATCACATACAGAAGCCTGCCGTGCCTTGCCATTGCCGCATGTCTGTATTTCATACTAACATTCACAGGCAGCCGCCTGATTGCAGTACTTGAGAAGAGGATGAAACATGGAAGGGAATAACATCATAGAAGTAAGAGGACTCTGCAAGAGCTTTGGAAATCTTCAGGTACTCAATGACATAAGCACCGACTTCAAAGAAAACCAGGTGGTATCCATCATAGGGCCGTCAGGGGGAGGGAAAAGTACATTCCTCCGCTGTCTTAACCTGCTGGAGAGTCCGACATCCGGGCAGATCATATTCCATGATGTCGACCTCTGCTCAAAGAAAATCGACATCAACGTCCACAGGCAGAAGATAGGAATGGTTTTCCAGCACTTCAATCTCTTCAACAACATGAACGTACTTAAGAACCTCACAATCGCACCGATGAAGATCAACGGCAAGAGCAAGGAGGAGGCGGAAGAGAAAGCCATGGGATTCCTTAAGAGGATGGGCCTTGAAGACAAGGTCAACGCCTACCCTTCTCAGCTTTCAGGAGGCCAGAAGCAGAGGATTGCAATCGTAAGGTCACTGATGATGGAACCCGAGGTGATGCTTTTCGATGAGCCCACAAGCGCACTCGACCCTGAGATGATCGGAGAGGTTCTGGATGTAATCAAACAGCTCGCCCTTGAAGGAATGACGATGATCATAGTAACCCACGAGATGAGATTCGCGCGTGAGGTGAGCAACAGGATCCTCTTCCTTGACGGAGGAAGAATCGATGAAGACAGAAGTGCATCTGAATTCTTCGATGACCCCCATAGCCCAAGGCTCATAAGCTTCCTGGAAAAAGTTCTTTAACAGAACAGGAATTTAAGATATTAAATATAAGGAAACAAAGCATTGAAAAGGGTTGCGCCCCTTTTCAATCTTTTTTTGGAGTTTGCATGAAAAAGAACTACCAGTTCAAATATGGAGACAAATCCGTGACAATCCCCGTTGACGAGAGCCAGGTAATCCAGGTGATAAACGGGAATGATATCACACCGCTGTCAGATATCAGGACGGCGCTTCTCAATTCACTTGATACCCCGATTGATTCTGAACCGCTTTCGACAATAGCACAAAAAGCGGGAAAAATCGCACTCATCGTAAGTGATATGACACGATATTGGATGAGACAGGATGTCATTGTACCTTTGATTATCGATTATCTTGTTTCAAAATGCGGGAAGTCATATGGCGATCTTGAAATAATAATAGCAACCGGCACCCATATCGGGGGAGAGGAAGAGGAGCTGAGAAAACTCGTCACATCGGCAGTCTTCGACAAGGTCAGGACGGTAAACCATGACTGCAAGTCCGAGGACCTGGTATACCTTGGAACAACTTCATATGGAACTGATGTAAAAATAAACAAGGATGCCGCAGAGGCAGACCTCGTCATCTGTCTTGGAGCTGCCACATACCATGTCATGGCAGGTTTCGGCGGTGGAAGGAAAAGCATCCTCCCCGGGATTTCCGGTCTTGAGACCATCAAGCACAACCATGCATACAGCCTCCACCCTGAAAAGTTCATCACCAATCCTGAAATCGGCAATGGAATCCTGGAAGGCAACCCTCTCAATGAAGATATGCTCGAAGCTGCCGCCATGGTGAAGAACCTCTTCATGGTGACCCTTGTAACAGATACCGAATTCCGTCTTGCATCCATATTCTCAGGTCATTGGAAGACTTCATGGCTTAGAGCGTGCGATGAGGTGAGAAGGATCTACACGGTACCGATAAAGGAGAAAGCTGATGTCGTCATTACAAGCTGCGGAGGATATCCGAAGGATGAATCCCTCTATCAGGGGACAAAGGCCGTCGACAACGTCATCTCATCACTCAAGGACGGGGGTACGCTCATCCTCCTTCTGGAGGGAAGGAACGGCGGAGGAAGCCCGGACTACTTCGACTGGATAAAACCTCTTGTCGATGGAACGTTTGAGAAAGAGCTGAGAGAGAATTTCACAGTCGGAGGTTATATCTTCTTCCTCAACTGCGAGCAGGCAAGAAGATTCAACATACTGATGTATTCCTCGATTCCCGCCGAAATTGTAAAGCCGATGGGGATCAAGGCATATGATGATCTGGACAAGCTTATGGCAGATGCAGATCTTGAAGGCAAATCCATCTACATCATTCCGACAGGTTCGACTGTTCTACCTGTCGTAGAAGACAACACGAAATAGAGGAGGAAAGCAAATGCCCGAGTTAAGCAAAAGAGTTGGAACATTCACAGATTCAGTTATCAGACGCATGACACGTATCAGCGATTCCTGTCCGGGAAGCATAAACCTTTCACAGGGATTTCCTGACTTCGATCCACCCAAGCCACTTCTTGACGCCCTTGCGAAAGTCGCATATGCAGGTCCCCACCAGTATTCAGTAACCTTTGGAGCGGAGAACTTCAGGGAGGCCCTCGCGAAGAAAGTCGAGAAGAGCATGAAAAGGAAGATCGACCCGGAAAAGGAGATTGTCGTGACCTGTGGTGGTACGGAGGCGATGATGTGTGCGATGATGACCATCTGCAACCCCGGAGACAAGGTGATGGTATTCTCACCTTTCTATGAAAACTATGGGGCGGATGCGATACTATCAGGAGCTGAACCGATCTTCATACCTCTTGTTCCCCCAACCTATTCTTTTGATATCAATCACATAGAAGAGGGTTTCAAAAGTGGAGCGAAAGCAATCATAGTGTGCAACCCGTCGAATCCATGCGGAAAGGTATTCACAGAAGAAGAGCTCACAGCAATCGGTAATCTTGCAATAAAATACGATGCATTTGTCGTAACAGATGAAGTCTACGAGCACATCATCTACAAGCCGAATGTACATGTGGCAGCTGCGTCCCTTCCCGGGATGTTCGAGCACACCATCACATGCAATTCCCTGTCAAAGACTTATTCCATAACAGGGTGGCGCCTTGGATACCTGATCGGACCGGAGGAGGTCATTGAAGGAGCAAAGAAGGTCCATGACTTCCTAACGGTAGGAGCTGCGGCACCACTGCAGGAAGCTGCGGTTGCGGGACTTACACTGCCCGAAAGCTATTATGATGAGCTGGGAGAGCTATACACAAAGAAGAGGGATTACTTCCTTGCGGGACTGGACAGAATCGGATTGAAGCACAATAGTCCACAAGGCTCGTACTTCGTCCTTGTAGATATCCAGGACTTCCTCGACCTTCCTCGCTTCAAAGGATGGAGCGACCTGGAATTCTGCGAATGGATGGTAGAGAACATCGGTGTTGCTGCAGTCCCTGGTTCAAGCTTCTTCCGCGAAGATGTGAACAACCTCATTAGGCTTCACTTCGCACGCTCGAAGGAAACACTTGACCTTGCACTGGAACGCCTTGCAAAGTTCAAGGATATCCTTGCAGGGAAAGCTTAAGAATTTTATTAAATGAAAAGATAAAGGGAGCCCGGCGGCTCCCTGTTCTCACTTGATTGCGACTACGGCTGTGGAAACTCCTGATGAGAGACCTTCCTGACAGCATCCCGGGTTATGATGTTCACAAGCCTCAGTTCATGAGCATAGCACTCCATATCCTGATTCAGGTATTTCAAATACTCATATGTAGGTCTTCCCGTGGTTTCATCAAACTTTCCGGAGGCTTCAACATCCATTTCTGTGATAAGATCCCCTGAACTTGTCTTTTCTTTTATCAACAAATCGATATCACATCTTCCATTTTTAATAGCAACTGTTCCATCTGCAGTGAATACTGTTGCCCCTGGCTCTGTGTATCCATAATCAGGAGTGGCATCTGTAAACGTATAGATACCATTTTCATCAGGTCCTGAAACACCTTTCCACCAATAATCTATTCCATCATGGATTGCATCAAACAGAGATACAAGCAATTCTCCAGAAGAGAAGATCCTGAGACATCCAAGATACATCTCATCTCTCAGATGGGAATAGCTCTTGCCATTTATAGTCAAAGAAGAGATTTCACCGCCAGTAATACTGTTACTGCCATCACCTGCTGCAACAAGCTCAAGCGTTCCCCAACTACCATTCAAGGTAATGCTCGATTGCTCTCCCGCCATATCAATACGAATACTGCCGCTTACATTCATAGGAGACCCGAAAAAATCCTGCTCCTGATGTTCTTTGATTTCAATGGTCCCTTCCCCTTCTCCCATGTTTACTACAAGCCACTCCGGCTGCATTTGAGACACAAACATGGATGTTGAGAGATTATAGAAATAAGCGTATGCTGCAAGCCCCAGCTTGAGAGCCTCGACATCCCCCATTTCTGCATCATCGTCCTTGATTGCAGGATAAGGGGAAACAGCAATCTGAGGAGAATCCTGCGTGGCTCCACCCACATCGCACCAACCATCAAGAGTGTAGGAAGTAGGATTACCATCCATGGCCATGAAATTGACTTTATGCCTGGAGCCATCTTCTGCATCCTCATAAACAAACCATCCTTTTCCATCATACTTGTTGAAGTAGGATTCTTCTTGTATTATTGAAGCGGCGGAAATGCTTCTTGCCCGGCTTGAAGAGGTGAAAGATGTAATGGCAGAAGTAATGTCACTGCTTTGAGCGATGAAGACCGCAGGAACCGCCTTCCATGAAGCCCCTTCAATCAGCTTACCTTCTTCATCGGCAAGACCAAAACATTCTACTTTCAAATTATCAAAATATTGATTATCTGCCGTGGCATTTAAGATGGCAGTATATTTTTCAGGACCAACAACATTTACTTCTGCATTAATATTAAAAGAAGTTCCAGCATTATCTGCTTTAATTCTAAAATAGGAGTCTTTCCCTATCTTAACATCATACCCGCGGTCTATGTCTGCTATAACTTTAACCTCTTCAGGGACTTGTCCATCCCATTTTACTTCAACATTATCTAATGTTTGGTTAGAAGACCACACATCGTTTACAAGTTCATACATCGCCAGCGCGGCCTTTTCTGCTTTGAACCTGGATCCGCTTATTGTGAAAGCATTTGATGCCTCGGTCATTTGAGGAGCCTTTCCTTCCAGCTCGGAGTCTCCTCCCGGCGTTGGCTCTGGAGTTGGCTCCGGATCTAAAACTTCATCCTGGGGGGGGTGGTGCCATCACATGAAACGCCGAAGCAAAGCATGAAAGCAACTATGAGCGTTAACATGAGATACATCGATTTTCTTAATTTCATAAAGTACCTCCTGTACCTTGTTTATGATAATTCTAAACGCTAAGAGAGCAATTATAAAGTCTAAAGGTTTCTAAAAACTTATATTTTTACAGGATTAGATAACAATATCATAAGGTGGCTGTTACTTTTTACGAGAAAGCAGTTTATGATAGATACCATGCATAAGAAATCTCTCATATTCATTATATTCTCATTACTAATCACCCTCCTCCTACCCTCCTGCCGGAACATGGAGACGACCTTGGATTATTCAAATCCAGACAACTGGGCATACTATGCCATCGGAGGCGATGAGCCGGTGGACCTCTTCATCATCTGCCCTACCGTAGATATGGGAGAGGAGGGAAACACGAACATGGAAATGGATGATGAGGAGACGAAAGAAGCCTTTGTCGGAGCCCTCAACATGGAAAGAGGCATCTATGAGGATGTATCTTTGATGTATGCTCCATTCTATCGCCAGATGACCTTCCCGCTTTATGCCGAGCGGAAAGCAGAGACGGGAATGCCATTGGAGATTGCCTATTCGGATGTGGAGGATGCCTTCCTCTATTACATAAAAGAGCTTAATGATGGAAGACCTTTCATCCTTGCAGGGTTTTCCCAAGGTACACAACTTGCGCTGATGCTCATGGAAGAACACTTCGACGATGAAAGAATAAATGAAAAGCTTGTAGCCGCATATCTCATAGGATGGAAAATAACAGATGAGGACCTTAGGAAATATCCTCATCTGAAGATGGCCGAAGCATATGATGATACAGGTGTGATAATATCCTTCAACACAGAGGATGCCGGTATCACAGATTCAATAATCGTTCCAAAGGGGACAAAGACAATTTCGATAAACCCGCTTAACTGGAAAAGAGATGGAACAGTTGCAGATAAAACTCTGAATCTGGGAGCTTGCTTCACAGATTATTCCGGCTCGGTATCAAATGAGATTCCAGCACTCACAGGAGCCTACATCGATGAAGGAAGGGGAACGCTGAAAGCGACTGATATAACCCCGGAAGATTATTCCAACTCCCTTTTTCCTGACGGAGTCTACCACCTGTACGACTACCAGTTCTTCTTCAGGAATCTTGAAGAGAACGTTGGAACAAGGACGGCAGCCTATCTTGAAAGCAAAAGATAAGAATGAGAAAATCTATGAAACAACATATAAAGGAGACCCGATTTGCTTAAATACATATATTCTACTATCATAACCGCTCTCGTCTCAGGAGTGTTCATAACATTCTTCCCTCATGTCTTCATGACGGAGGAACTAACGGTCGCAAAAGCACTTTTCTATGTGATTATTGTGATGGTATGGATGACACTGGTATCGGCATTTGCCCGCAGGGAGAAGAACAAGAAAAGCAAATTATAATTACAGAGACCTCCGTTTCCCCCAAGTGTCGTGAGCCCGATGATTGATTAATCGGAAAACAGCGATTGACGACACATCCCCACACGGGTAATTATATATCTAAGGACCAAGGAGGTCGAAATGAGAAAAACATTGAAAAAACTTATTGCTCTGACCGTTCTTACAGTGTTCATGATCACAGCCGTATTCGCTTCTGATCTTACAGGTAAGACGGTAATTCTCCACTCAAACGATGTTCATGGCGCAATCGCGGGGTATGCGAACATCGCACAGCTGAGGAATGAATACGAAGCCGAAGGGGCGGAAGTCATTCTTGTAGATGCCGGTGATTTCAGCCAGGGAACGACCTATGTAAGCACATCGAAAGGATTTGATGCAATCACAATGATGAATGCAGCCGGTTATGATGTTGCAACACTGGGAAACCATGAGTTCGACTATGGATATGCACAGCTCAAATCAAACCTTGAGAAGGCCGAATTCCAGGTGATCTGCGCAGATGTCTTTGATGAGAGCGGAAATACGATCTACCCCGCATACACGATCATCACGACAGGAAGCGGAATGAAAATCGCATTCATCGGATTTGAGACCCCTGAGGCACAGACAAAGGCAAATCCAGCACTTATAAAGGGTCTCACATTCCTTGCAGAGGATGAGCTCTATGCTGTCGCTCAGGAAAACATCGACAAGGTAAAGGCAGAGGGAGCTGATCTTGTAATCGCACTCTCCCACCTCGGAGTCGATGCGGAATCAGAACCTAACAGGTCTGTAGACCTCTATGCGCACACCACAGGTTTCGATTTCATAATCGATGGACATTCACACACCGTCATGACAGAAGGGGAGAACGGTGAGCCGATCCAGTCGACAGGAACGGCATTCGCAAACATCGGAGTCATCGTAATCGATAACGAGACGAAGACAATCGAAGAGAACTTCCTCAGAAGCGTGAGCCATGACGAGGATGGAACAACCGTATATGACATCACAAACGACATAGCTGTCTCCGGATATGCACAGGAGATCATGGACAGGGTGAACGGAGAGTATAACATCGTTTTCGCCGAGTCCCTCGTAGATCTTAATGGAGAAAGGGATCCTGGAAACAGGACAGAGGAGACAAACCTCGGAGATCTCGTTTCCGATGCTATCATGTGGACTGTATTGAAGGATGAGGGAAGTCTTTCTGTCGACACTGCAAATGCAGTTGCCATCGTAAACGGCGGTGGAATCAGGGCATCTATCAACAGTGGAAGCATCACAAAGAAGGATGTGAACACAGTCCTCCCATTCGGGAACACCATCACAGTAGTCTATGTAACAGGTGCCGAGCTTCTTGAGGCGCTTGAAGCATCAACCTACTGCACACCGACTGCCGTAGGAGGATTCCCACAGGTCGCAGGAATCGAATTCACAGTAGATACGACAAAGGCATATGACAGCAATGCTGAGACATATCCTGCATCGACATACTATGGACCTGCGTCAATCAACAGGGTGACAATCAACAGTGTCAACGGTAGGGAATTCGATGAGAATGCAACATATGCTGTCATCACGAACGACTTCATGGCCGCAGGTGGTGACACATACTATGCTTTCGCTTCCTCAGAGAACAAATTCGACACAGGCATTCCTCTTGACGAGGCTGTAATGGCTTACATCACAGACTCCCTTGGAGGAGTGGTCGGAGAGGATTATGCAACTCCCAAAGGACGTATCCACATCATATAATTACAATGATGAGTTAGATAAAGGCCTGCTTCGTGCAGGCCTTTTCCTCATCTTGTGACAATCTCCACAGGGACATCCAGTATTTTTGCAACCTTGCATATCGTATCGATATGACGCCCCGAGGAGGCTGCGAAATGATGGGTAGGCCCGCATTCACTCCATCGCGTGACAAACTCCTTTGCCCCACAGGAGAACCTCGTCCTCATGTTCGTATCCCCGAAGTTAAGGATCTTCCCCTCTTCGTTGACACCCTCCGCCACAACGAATTTAAAGCGCCCATCCCCATCCTGCGTGATTGCAAGATACGTGACCGGCCCGAGGTGTGGATAGAACTGCGTAAGATAGCCTCCACCTGTCTTGCCATGGAAGACTTTCACAATCTTCATCGTAGGCTTTTTTCCAGAGATGTCGGCGTCCCCTGAGCCGCTATGTCCGATTATCGCAATGTCATCATTGAAATCAATCGAATACATCTCTGCAAGCTGTCCCATTCCAGAAATCGTCTTTAGGATGCTCATTGCCATGGCGACCTTCATATCCCCTTCTACAGCACAGGCAGTACCCTGCTTGATAAGCATTGAGAATGCGGGTATGAGCATACTGTCCAGCACTCCGGCTTTTCCAGTGGCAAAACCATCATAATGAGAGGCGATCAGGCCCAGCTTCTCTTCTTTCACCCATTTCTCGAAGGCAACGACGTATTTCGCCATCTCCCAGACTTCCTCCACGCTGCCGCCGCCTTCCATGTCAAAAGTATCGAGAATCTCCCCAGCCTTATTTCTTACTGCATCACCATCTGTAACATTATCGGCAATGGCCCACATCTTCTCCCAGTCAAACTGCTTTGTATAAAGCCCCATCCTTCTATACAGATTCGATTCATCTATGTATAGGTCCATCATCCCAGGATAAGGCCTTCCAATCTGGGCGATATTGGTATCTCGGAATCTCCTTCTCACCTGAGCCGCACGGCACCAGTCTTCGATTTCCCTTGCCGCATCAGCATCCCCACCTTCCACGACACCTGTAATGACCGCATGACGCTTTCCAAACCTCTCAAGGTCCGCAACCATCTCACCTACCGCCCCGCATGCATATCCCTGACCTAGCCAAGTTGCGATATCAGCATTGTCATAATCCAAAGCCTTGAGCTTCTGAAGGTTTACAAGCACCACAGGAACATCCAGGTCTTTTATTGCAGGGAGCATGTTATATGAGGTCGCATAGGTTAAAAGCTGCATGATGACAAGGTCGACATCCGCAGCCCTGAAGAGGCCGCCGGCTTCCTGAGCCTGCTCTTTTGTCGTAACCATCCCCCCATCGATGATTTCAACGGTATGAGGAAGGGTCTGCTTAAAAGCCTCATACTGACTCTCAAATTCCGCCCTTAGCGTCGGGAATTGAGGAAGATAAGCACCAAGTGCGATTGAGAAAACACCGATTCTAGCTTTTGTTTCTACTAACATGTGAACATTCTCCCTCAGATGAAATCCTTGTTAAGCTGTACACCGAAAGCATCAGCAAGCAGCCTAAGCTCATCGTCCGTAATCGTACGGACTATACCTGCACTCTTTGCCTTTAGATAGATCTCAGCGGCCTTCTCTATCGTATGGATAAGACCAAATGTCTCATCAAAATCATTTCCGCTTCCGAAAATTCCATGGAAAGCCCAGATGACGGCACGATATGATGAAATCAGTTTGGCCGTCTCGACTCCGATATCTATCGACCCAGGGACCATCCAATCAACAACACCAACACCCTCAGGAAAAACAACGGCACACTCGGTCTCACTCTGCCAGAGAATCCTTGAATATGTCCTCGCATCAGGCTCAATAGTATAAGTAAGTGCCGTGATATTAGCGGGGTGTGCATGATAGATTACACGACAAGCCCCATCTGTAGCCTTCATACGCTCAAGATGGTTCATCAGGTGGGTAGGGATTTCACTGGTCGGCTTAGCTCCATCCTCAAGCCCCCAAAGGATGTCATAGCCCGATCCTTTTGAATCGATACGGATTATCCCTATGTTCTTTTCCGGAGCAAGAGGAACATTCCTCATATACTTTCCCGAACCGGTAACCGTGAAATAAGAGCCTGCAAGCTCCGGTACGCTGAAAGGCATATCATAATGACGGCTGTTTTTGCAAAATTGCGACTCGACGACCTTTACATCCTCATCCGTCATACGGTATGAGAGATTTCCTCCATTCCTCTCATGCCATCCCTGAAGAAAGCCGTCATAGCACATACGTATAAAATCATCTAAAAACATAATATTCCTCCAATATTTCATCTCTGATAGGTAATGATTCCTACTGATTTTCTCAATATATCATTCTTTTCCGTATTATCGATCTCTCCTGTTGAAATCATCTGATAAAGTAGATTCCCTATCGCCGTTCCCTCATCCGGTCCTGCCGTAACCACAAGACCCGTATAATACCGAGTCAGACTGTTGAGAAAACCATCCTTGCTTCCGCCTCCTACGATTGCGATTGAACTGAAGCTACGGCCTGTGATCTCCTCAAGTTCAGCTATTGTCCTGCTGTAGGTCAAAGCCAGTGAGTGATAAACCGAGCAGGCAAGCTCACCATACGTGGCAGAGCCGATGCAAAGAGAGCCTTTAATTGCCTCAACCATTGAAACAGGGGCAAGGAACCTTTCATCCGTAGCATCAAATGTTCCAATCAATCCCGCACCGCCAGCCTCTCTTTCAAGCTCATCAAAGGTCATCCCTGATTCCGCTCTAAGGCGCTGAAGAATCCATGTCCCCATGATGTTCTTTATCAGTCTGATCGTGTTATCCACCCCACCTTCATTTGAAAGATTAGCCTTCATCGCCTTCACATTCACGACTGGATTCTTCTCAACAGATCCCATAATCGACCACGTGCCCGATGAGAGATAGATACCATCGCTCTCGAGTGGAGCACCTACCACGGCAGAAGCTGAGTCATGTGAGGGGGCAAGAAGAAGAGTCGGACTGTAGCCGATGATATCGCTTATATCTTTTTTCAGTTTTCCAACCACCACACCCGGCTCAGAAGGTTTCATGAAGAGACGGGATGGAAGGCCAAGACCCTCTATGAGTTCATAGTCCCAGTCCTTCTTCCATGGATCAAGAAGATTAGTCGTTGATGAGAACGTATATTCCTGCTGGATGCATCCAGTGAGTCTGAATGCCAGATAATCGGGTATGAAAAGCATTGATGCGGCCCTATCAAGCTGCTCAGGATGAGTCTCCTTCAGTGATAACAGTTGATAGATTGTATTGAACTTCTGCTTCTGGATACCCGTACGCATGTATAGAGTCTCCTGATCAGGCCAGGATTCCAGATGCTCGGTCCTGCAATCACGATATGAGACGGTTTTGCCGATCAATTCCTCATTTTCATCCAGCAGGACGAAATCAACACCCCAGGTGTCGATTGCTATGTAATCCGCATATCCTGCTTTCCTAAGGCCTTCTACAATCTCTGAATAGAGAGCCTCTAGATTCCAGACAAGAGTGCCATCCTCATCCGGACGGCATCCATTTGGAAACCTATGGACCGTATCCAGAATCAATGTCTTATCTCTGCCAAGATAGCCTTTCAAGATTTTTCCACTGGATGCTCCTATGTCAACTGCAAGATAAACCATCGGCACCCCCTAATCCATATGGAACACTTCTTTCAGTGGAATTGATACAGGGGAGTCATCCTCATTGGTATCCATCAAATCCTTCATGTAGCTCCACCATTTCCTTATTATCTCCTCCCCTCCGAGGTCCTGGGAGCCGGATCCTTCCTTTGTCCTTTGAAAAGCAAAGAGGTTCCCCGTCTCCTTATCAAGGAATATGGAGTAGTCATATACACCGCTTTGAGAGAGCAGTTCCTTCACTTCCGGCCATATCTCACGGTGCCGTATCTCATACTCCGCCTCAAATCCGGGCTTAAGATGCATGCGGAATGCCATCCTTTCATCACTCATAGCCATCCTCCTTTTCGAATATCATACCTGAAAATTTTGGAGGATTAAACATTCCAGGAACACAGGGGATGCAAAAACAGTAGAGAATAGAAAAAAGAGAACCTGTCAACACCCAATATGGTTTAAATCTTTCCCCATAGAATCATGCCGTCTTCTGCTATCGCCTCAAGTCTTCCAGTATCCTTGAGCCATGACAAGTAGGATCGTACAGTGCTTCCCACCAACACATACTGCTGCATGTTGATCACCATCCCATAATGCTTGAATACTTTCCTGATGACATCATCAGAGGCTGCGGGCTCCGAGCAGATGTCATAGATTACATCTGCAATTTCATTGACTTTGGAGATGTTATACTCAGCAAGAGGGGAAATATCTTCTGTAGCTGCCGCATGTGATGGCACAAACAGTTTTGCACTCATATTCCTCACCCTCTCCAGGGTATAAAGATAAGCCTGGACATCGTAAATGAAAGAGACAGTGTACTTTTCCAGCGTCTCCCTGCTCGATAGGGAATCCGCAAGATATACAACATCATCCGATGTGCGGAATCCGACCATGTTGAAAAAGTGTCCAGGAAGCGGAATCATCTCAAACCCTGAGGGAAGAACATCAGGCTTAAGGTACTCTGCATCACTTTCCGAGGCCATTAGAAACTTATGCCTGAGATCCTTTGCAGGAAAACCGCCATAGAGGAAAGAAGGCTCCAGAACAGGATAGCGTGTGAAACAACACTCAATGCCGGGAGCGAAAACCCTGCATCCCGTCTGCTTTTGCAGATAGCTGTTGCCTCCTATGTGGTCGGCATTGGAATGCGTATTATATATGGCTTTCAGCTTCCATGAGTTTGCATCAAGAATCTGCCTTACTTTACGAGATGCATCCTTGTCACTGCCGCTATCGATAAGGCACACCTCATCATCTCCATTTTTGACAAGCCCTATCTTCGCAGGGCTTTCGATATAATAGCTGCAGCCAGAGGCTTGAATCAATTCATACATAATCATCCCCCCTTTTCAATCCTATGATACATAGTCGCTCTTCATTTTTCCAGGAACAAATGGAAATCAGCAGATGAGCCTGCCCTTGTTACCGTTTCTTTCAATTCTCCACCTGATATCCGTACATGAGGAGAGGAACACTTCATCGTGGCTTACAAGGATTATCGTCATCTGTCGTCCATCATCCCTGAGCATCTTTTCAAGTATCCTCATCGATACGATATCAAGATGGTTTGTCGGCTCATCCATCAAGAGCACCGTACGCCCATCCCTTCTGGAAAGTGCGAGTGCAAGCTTCTTCAGCTCTCCAGGGCTTGGAGAGACGGATGAGGAGTAAAATGATGACGGATTCGATCCCATGCGGAACATATCCGACAACACCGCACCCTTCTCCTCATCCTCAAGAGAGGAGAACGATGAGAGAAGACTCTTCTTGTCCTCATCACTGAATTCCTGAGGGATATACAAGATATAATCCCCCTTACCCTGCTTTATCCAATACTCATGAAGGGCCTTTATAAAAAGAGTCTTTCCACCACCATTGATACCGGTAATTGCAATGTGGGAGCCGGCTTTTATGGACAGGGAAGGAACACTGAGGGCATATTGACCTATATGTATTGTCGTTTCAGGAAACGAGAGATCCGGGACATACATGTCTCCAATAAGTGTGAGCCCCTCCTTTCTCATTAGTGGCTTATTCATGCTCTTCAGCTTACCTTCAAGCTGCATCGAGCGGCTCATATGATTCCTCATAGCACCATCCAGTGATGCATCCTTTCCACTTAGGCGTGCACCGTCTATTTTCGCTTTCGCATCATGGTCCTTGCTTCCTATGCCTTTCTTTGAAAGAGATTTCTGCTTCTCCCTGCTTTTCTCTCCAAGCCTGGCGGCGATTATATGCTCAGTAGATATCTTCGCCAAGATGCCGTCATATGCACTCCGTCCCGCTTTTCTCCTCCTCTCGCTCTCAGATAGCGCCTCAGCAAGGGCAAGCGGTATATCCTCGACAGTTACAAAGCCCTCTGCATCACGCTCAAGAAGAACAGTCCTCTCGGAAAGAGCTGAGGAGAACGCCCTATCATGGGAAACTATTATTCCTATGCCATCAAAGGTTCCAAGTGCCTTTACAATAAGGTCTTTGCTATAGACATCCAGATGATTTGTAGGCTCATCAAGAATAAGAATCCCAGGAGAATGAGAAAGAGCGGCAAGCAGCTGAAGACGCTTCTTCTCACCTCCAGAGAGGGTATCTTCCCTTTCTATCATCTCATCCGTGATGGCCAGAGTGGACTTGAGCATACCTATATGATTGTCGCCAGAGAATATATCGCTCCAGTCTTCAGGAGAGAGTCCTTCAAAGACCTGTGGGCAGAGTATCACATCACCGCTTTTCCTCACGCAGCCAGAATCAGGCTTTATGATACCTGATGCAATGGAGGCCAAAGTACTTTTGCCGCTGCCGTTCGCACCCGCAATCACAGTCCAGCCTTCGGCAAAGGATAAAGATAGATTGGAAAACAGAAGAGCCCCGGATCCGGGGTATGAAAACGAAATATTATTGAGCTCTAAATACATCAAAATCCTCCAGAAAAAATAAAATACTGTTCATTTATTCTGGTTTGATGACATTTCCAGCCCTCCGTATGATGTAGATGATAGCATAAGGCAGCACACTCATCAACCGTGCCTTTTCATAAGAAGACAAGCTTCTCCGCATCCTCAATTTATTTTATTTGACAGGATGCGGGAAGCTTTGTGATTAATCATCTCTAAAGTAGGAGATTTCCTTCAATACCGTAGAAATCCACCGTGTAGCTCTCCCCCTTCTTCATCTTAATAGAGACAGGGCCGTAGCCTCCGCATTCCTCCTTGTCGGTGTATCCGATGTCTGCGATGCTGAAGATCTCATCATCAGTAAAGCCTTCATCCCCCTCTTTGGTTATCACCTGGCTTATGAGGATATATGGCTCATATGCGAAAAGCTTCTCACGGAATGCATGTGCAAAGACTATGAAGCTCTCGGATGTGTCGGGGTTCGTGCCCTTGCTCTTCTCCACTTTCAGATCATCCCATCCTGCGAACACTGTCATGGCCATATGACGGGGCATGCCGTCACTGCCGTGGCCTTTGAGAATTACAGCAGTTGCATCCCCGCACTTTTCAATGCGATACTCCGCATCAGGACAAGGGAAGCCGTAGGAGCCGAGATATACATCAACCGGTTTATGGAAGAGTCTGAGCTTATCCGCTCTTACAAGCCCGTTTGCGACAGGGAAATCTGCAAGGTCGATTATACTTGTCCAGTGGTAATCCCTTGAGCTTTCAAAACCGAATAGAGCACGGCGGTAAAGGACTTTGGACCTCTCTTTGCTCCAGAGCAAGGCATTCATCTGTTCCGTCTTGTCTACATCCGGTTCCTTGAGCACATAAGATGCGGCACTCAAGCCGGAAGGGAGATCCGATTCCCATGGATAACGGCTGTTATATGAGAGCTTCGAATAGCACCATCTTCCATTATCATCACCTATGCGTTTTATGACCTTTCCTGTGCGCATCTCCATCGTACCGTTGTCGTGATGGTTTGAAATGCATAGCCCTGGACCATCCAGTACAGTCTCACGCACCTCACCATCCTTCATCTCATCCCAGATGCCGCCCTCCTCCTTTGCAGTCCAGAAAGGATGATCCTCTGGAAGTTCAAGGCAGAGGAAGGCCTTTCCCAGCCATAGAGGACTTTCCGCACAGCTGTATGCCTGGACCATCGGAGTGAACGGGCCATAGAAACCTATTACAGGCACACCTTCATACAGGACATCATCACGCCCGAAGAACTGCATCAGAGCCCCCGATGAGATCCTTCTTGCAAGGCCGGGGTTCACCGTAGGATTCTTAAGGTTGTAGTTTGCCGCAAACGGAGCGGTAGCCGCATTCCTGTATATGTTGCTCCTACCCCACATGGTGACATTCCCATCCTTATCGAAAAGCCTGTCGTAGGTCTTCATGAGTTCATTTGAGTTCTCTTCGAATCTCTTTGCGATATAAGGCTCGTTCTCATAGCCGTACCAGGCACACCATATAGGACCATAGACCTGGAAAGCCCATGCGGAGTAATAATCGAATGTATGCCCATCACGGTACCATCCATCTCCTGCATAATATGAAAGAATAGCCTGGGCATGCTCCCTCATGATCGATTTATCGATCTCATATCCCATCATATTAAGGAATGCCAGATCGAGCATGTTGAAAAGACGCCAGTTCTGCGGGACCGTGGCCTTTTCCGCATAATCATGAAGGAAAGCTGCAATCACATCCTTCTCCTGCTTAGTGTATGTGTCCCAGATCTCCTTTCTTGTTGTAACCAGTCCGATTACCATTGCACAGGTCTCGACCGTCTGCTGATATGTGTGAAGGTCGAAGGAAGGCTTTGAATCCTTATCCATGTCCGTATAGCTGAAAACATAAAGCTCATCTCCAAGGGTGCATGAGCGGAGAAGATGCCTCTTGTAATACTCCCTGAGGCTCTTGCCTGCAATGACCAGCTCAGGTTCGATGCTGATAAGAGGAGCTGCTATGAAGAAGCTCCTTGCAAGACCCTCATAATACTCGGCCTGCACCTTCCATGCAGGGGTGTTCTTATTCGGGTATGTGACCTCCCATTCATAGCGCGGTACAAGGACCGGGTCGTCCATCGTCTTTATGTTTTTGAACACGCCTTCAAGAATGAACTTTCCAGCATCTATCCAATGCTTTCTCGTAAGCCCTGTGTATGGACTCAATTCAAAATCGAGATTCTCAGGTGTGAAATGCATGATATCCTCCTTTTACCTTATCCAATTCTAGCACGCACATAATGCTTCTGACTATGATGTTTCATCTGCTTTCAGCCAAGCCTGCTCCTTGTATCATAAGAAGCCCCGTCAGACTGATTAGGCATCACCAACCTGGACCATCAGCTTGGTCACATGGTCTTTTTCATCCCTGGTTGTGATATTTGAAATCGAAAGCTCCTCGTATATATCCCCGGACGGCTCAAGTCCTTCCGCATCAAGAGAAGCAAAAAACTTCTCATAGAACGAAGAAAGATTATCGAGGGAGCCCGGGAATAACATGTAGGCGTACAGGCCGCCCGGCATCACATCTGATAGCGGTTTCGCACACGTTGCATACACCTCACGGCAGACTACCCCATGATAGTGCATCGCCTCATCAAGACGTACGATACTGCCGATGTTTATTATCGCCTTACAGTCCGCGCTCGCCATAAGAGTGCTGTATGCCTTCTGCCACTCGTCATCACTCGTACAATCTTTTCCCTTTACATCTATCGGGACCCTTATCATCGGCCTTGGGTCATAGTATGCCTTATAGAGCCTGCCCTTCTCTGCCTCGATGGCTTCCTTTATGGAGTTCTTTATGGCCCTCACGATGCCGAGGTGGGCATTGAACTCCTCTATTTTCGCCTCAATACTCTTCTCTTCATTCTCAAGAAGAGACAGGAAAGATGTTGTGCTTATCTCTCCGACAGCCTTCTTTATCGAGGAAAGAGGAATGCCGAGGTCTTTAAGTGTAAGTATGGTATCCAGTTCATTAAGCTGCGCAGCTGAATAGCAGCGGTATCCATTTTCTTTGCGCAAGGCTGGGGAGAAAAGACCGATTTTATCATAAAAGAGAAGCGTATCCTTGCTTATAGAGAAAAATGATGCGACCTGATGCGGAGTATAATAGATGGAATCTGAAATTTTCATGATATTCCATTATAGCACTTGACTATGGAGTATACTCAATAGTTTTTAATATTCAATCATGACAGCAGAACATGCATTTTTTCTTGAGACAAATCCAACAAAGCTATTCTTCAAAGCCGCCATTCCAGGGGCCATAGGAATGATTGCATCGAATATATACTTCTCAGTCGAGATGCTGCTGATCGGGCGCTTCCTGGGACAGACGGCCTTTGCCGGCGGGAACCTGGCAAACCCACTTCTTCTAATCGCCTATGCAGTTGCGGATATGATAGCAGTAGGCTCTTCAATAGGCATCTCACTGAGATTGGGAAAAGGTAAGAAAGAAGATGCTGATGAAATGTTCACCACAGCCGTTTTGCTATCATCGGTTCTCAGCACCCTGACGGCCGTCCTTCTTACTGCAGCAGGTCCTTTCATCTTCCGTCTCATGGGAGCGGATGAGGCCCTTGCAAAGGAGGCGATAAGCTACCTCGGCACATATACGATATTCATCCCCGTCACATGCCTTGTGTTTGTGTTCGACAACTATCTAAGGATATGCGGATGGGTACGCTTTTCCATGGTGATGAACATCGTCATGGCAATACTCTGTCTCTCTTTCGAGCTCCTTTTCCTCTACGTTTTCAAACTGGGAATCGGCTATGCGGCTCTTGGAACGAGCCTTGGGATGTCCATTACGTGCATCATCTGCATAATTCCATTCGTCAGAGGGAAAATGGCATTGAGGTTCGTACGCCTGAGAGGAATCAAGGAACCATTGAGGGAGATATTCACACAAGGACTTCCGAACTTCCTCAACAACACATCAGGCAGGATCACATCGGTGCTTATGAACACACTGCTGCTGCGCATTGGAGGAGATACTGCGGTATCCATATTCGGCGTATTCATGAACATCGACGGCATAATCGTGCCTGGTATGTATGGGGTGTTTGATTCATTGCAGCCTGCCATCGGGTACAACTGGGGGGCAGGAAGGAAGGACAGGTCGTCAAGAATCGCCGTCAGGTGCGTCTCCGCACTTACACTGATGTGCCTTGCTTTCACTTTGATACTCGAATTTTTTCCCAGCAGCATATTCTCCCTGTTTCTCCAGACAGACAAGGAGGAACTTGCTCTTGCGGTCCATGCAATAAGGATCATGGGACTTACATACCTTGTAAGGTGGATAAGCTATTCGGGGCAATCATATGCATCAGCCATCGGCAAAAGCGGCGAAGCGGCATTATTATCGCTTTGCAATGCGTTCATATTCCCCGTCCTCATGATGTTCATCCTCTCAGGAGGAGGACTTGAAGGACTGTGGTATGTCACTCCTTCTGTTGCCGTGCTATCAGCAATCACAGCTGTTATAATCTATATGATTCGCATAAGAAGAGCCATGGAAAAGTAAACAGCCTGGATAATTCATGTTTTCCGCTCAAGCTGCTTTTCTGCACCCGACTCCTCCACCATCTTCATCTTCCTG
The DNA here is from genome assembly GCA_018711525.1 of Candidatus Ornithospirochaeta stercorigallinarum. Taxonomy (GTDB): domain Bacteria; phylum Spirochaetota; class Spirochaetia; order Sphaerochaetales; family Sphaerochaetaceae; genus Ornithospirochaeta; species Ornithospirochaeta stercorigallinarum. The sequence continues at coordinate 6,984 of DVIF01000058.1, read as the reverse complement.
AATTCCCTCGGGCCCATGCCCGTATATGATGCAAATGAAGATGAGAAGAGGGAAAGGCTTGAGAATCCGACAGCTTCCGCGACTTCACGTACGGGGACGGAGCTTCCGGAAAGCAGTATCTTGGCGTTCTCCATCTTCATCTCCCTGATCTTCTGCCCAGGCGACTTGTGGTAGATATCATTGCAGATCCTGGTGAACTGGGACCTGCTGCAGTTCATCATCCTTGCCAGCTCCTCGACATGCCATGGAGCCTTCAAATCCTTTGCAACCTCGCTCCAGAGCGCTGCAAGCTGACTGTGATGCATTCTGCTTTCTGTGTTGCCGGCCGGCCTTATGGCTCTCTGGATTATGAGAAGAAGAAGCTCCGCAGACAGCTCTATCGCCTTGAGGCTGGTACTGCCTTCGTACATCTCTTCATCTATGATGTTCCTGACAAGCTCCCTCACGAACGAGGACTCCCGTTTTGTGTCGATCTGGAAAACATCATAATCGCCTATGTTACCGGGGATGATTGCAGACCCGTCTGAGAAAAGAATCCAGAACTGCTCCCATGGCTCAGGGCCTTCCGTCTCCTCCCTGTGCCCCTGCCCCGATGAGGAGGAGACGAACACATCCCCCGGACCTACCAGGAAGGAGGTGCCATCCCCCATCGTGAATCTTCCTTTTCCCGAAAGCGTGATGACAACAGCACTGAAGCCTCGGGATGAAATCCTCTCGACATAGAAATCTATGTCGTGAAGGCCATATCCGCCATGCCTTGCTTTCGCCAGACGGAAAGGATACACATCAAGTATCCTTGGTGAAAGGTGCCACTGATCAAAGCGTTTAGGGGAATGTATGATCTCCTTCAAGTATCTCATAACTTGGAATATTATACACTGATAATCACACATGCTACAAATCATAAACTTTCAACTACAAAAAACGGTAGAACACATAAGATTATAAGTGATAGTATGAATTTATAATTTTCGGAGGGTTATGAAATGGCAGAATTTCCATATGATCCGTGGCAGAAGTGCAAAACAATAAGCGGTCTTGCTGCAGATCTTGTTATTTCCGCATTACAGAAAGAAATCAGAAGAGGGCATGAGGAGAATGCCGCGACACTCGCTTATGAGATGATGATCACAAGCGAGGACATGGAGGACTATCTCTGGTTCCGCCTCAGGACGATAAGTGTGGAGGATGTAGGCTTCGCCAATCCTGTAGCACCGGTTCTCATCGGCGAACTTGACCAGATGAGAAGGGTGACAAAGCAGCCTGGAGACAGAGGACTGCTCGCAATCCATGCAGTACGCTATCTCTGCAAGAGCCAGAAGGACAGGTCCAGCGATGAGATGTACAACTGGATCATGAAGGAATACAAGGCCGGTAATCTCAGACCGCAGATTCCTGATTACGCTATAGACAAGCATACTCTTCAGGGACAAGAGGAAGGTAGGAATGAAGATGATTTCTACGCAGAAGGTTCCAAGGTGTTCCCGGAATGGGAAGGCAGGGACAAGACCTACCGTGAAAGAATTCTGAAGATTCTTGAAAAAGAGAAGAATAAATAAAAAAGGAGATCCGATATGAAGAAGATGATGCTCGTAGCTGCTGTGATGATTCTTACAGCGGCAACTGCTTTCGCAATGGGTGGAGGTGAGACTTCAGCCGAGAGTGAATATGATAGAATCGTCACTACGACTGTAACCGCCACATATCTCAACGAGACCTGGTTCAACACAATGAATGCCGATTTCGAAGCCGAGACAGGCATCCACGTCGTAGTCCAGCCCGTACCGGGAGATGAAGACGAGTATAAGGCGAAGATAAACATCGACCTCATGGGAGGAAGCGATGTGGACGTAGTCGAGACCCTTGGACCAAAGGACTACTCAAGACAGGTTTCCGCAGGATTCTTCATGCCGCTTAATGAAGCTGTAGAAGAGGCCGGTATCGATCCATACGAGATCTACGGGGCCAACCTCCCTGTCGAGGATGACGGCAACTACTATGCACTGCCGTTCAAACAGGAGATGTACTGTGTATTCTACAACAAGGCCATCTTCGATGAGGCAGGAGTCCCCTATCCAGAGGGTCCTTGGACATGGGATGAATATGTAGAGACAGCACAGAAGCTGACAGACAAGAGCAGAGGAGTCTACGGTTCTTTCATGAATGCAGACCTTCCATGGATGTATATGCCCGCACAGCAGCTTGCCGTTCCTTTCTACAAGGAGGATGGAAGCTGTAATTTCGACGACCCCGTATTCAAGGAATATGCCGAGTGGTTCAAATACATCTCAAATGAGCTTGGGGTGCAGCCGTCCGTTGCCGAGCTTGAGGCAGAGAATGCGAACTGGAACTACTATGCTCTTGAAGGCTATCGTCTTGCCATGTTCCCCCAGGGCAACTGGTTCACACGCCTTCTTAACAGCCAGGAAGACTATCCTAAGGATTGGAACTACGGTGTAGCTCCGCTTCCATCGGCAGGAGAAGGAGGAGAGAACAATCTCGTCTCCCTCGGATATGTTGCAATCAACAAGAATGCGGCACACCCTGAAGAGGCACTTACATATGCACTCTGGATCGCAGAGAACCAGTGGAAGTATGAAGGTGGAATCCCTGCATTCGCGACGATGAGCGAAGAGGACCAGCAGCTAGCATTCGGTTCTATTGCAGAAGCCTCCCATGGGCAGGTTACAGTAGACGACCTCTATCAGAACCTTGTGAATACCGGACTGGGCAGTGTCTCATCCGATATCGTCGGAACAGCTGCAGCAGAGTACTACAACATCGTGAAGGAAGAGCTTTCATCCTACAACATGGATCTGCAGGACATAGATACAGCAATAGCCAACATAGTATCCAGGGTAAATGAAGCAATAGCAAATGCAGAATAACTGAGCAAGGGGCCAACTACGGCCCCTTCTCTCACACAGGGAGGAATAAGTGAAAAGAAGATCGATAAAAAGCGGGGAGGCTGTTGCCGGTTATCTCCTGATAGCACCGTTCCTTGTCATGTTTGCAGTCTTCAAGCTCTATCCCATGCTCTATGGAATCGCCGTCGGATTCTGGGATAGGAATTCAGAGATGAAACTACTGGATACGACTTTTGTGGGTTTTGATAATTATGCTACGGTCCTCAAGAGCGCCTCTTTCTGGGAGGCTTTTGGACACTCGATAGTTTTTTCCATCATATACATTGCGTTTTTGATGGTATTCGGTTTTCTTATTGCCGTTCTCCTGAATAAGAAGTTCTGGGGACGTACGGCGGTCCGCACATGCTTCTATATACCATATGTTACGAACATGATTGCAGTCGGTATCGTGTTCAAATACCTTCTCAACCCGATGAGAGGTCCTGTGAATGCGATTTTCCGTCTCTTCGGAATCACAGGTCCAGGATGGCTCTCAAGCCCGGTGATGGCACTTCCGACAGCTGCAGTGATTGCCGGATGGGCAGCTCTTGCATTCCATATCATCACCTGCCTTGCAGCTCTTCAGGACATTCCGACCGACATGTATGAGGTTGCAGATATCGAGGGAGCCGGCTTCTGGCAGAGGATGAGATACATAGTGCTTCCATATCTTACCCCCACCCTTTTCACTTTGCTTACGATAACACTCATCAATTCATTCAGGAACTATACGGCTATCGCAGGTCTTACAGGCGGCGGCCCAGGAACATCCAGCAAGGTTGTCTCCGCTCTGATTTATGATGACGCATTCAACTTCCTTGCCTTCAGCAGGGCAAGTGCGGAAGGTGTCATCTTCACGATTTTCATCATCATTGTGAATAGATTGTTCACGAAAGCGAGGACAGTATGGGAAGCAAAAAACTGAAAACCAAAGATATTATTTTCATGGCTGTCATGTGGCTTCTTGCCCTCATGATGCTCTATCCGTTCATTATGATGGTCGCGATTTCCTTCCGTCCATCAGGACAGGCATACCAGCCGCTTTTCGCATCAGGCATAACACACACGCTGCGAAGCTACAAGCAGGTCCTCTCCCACCCTAATTTCGTGGACTGGTATCGCAATACAATCGTTACGGTCGTTGTGACGATAGTCATAAGGCTTGTGATAACAATACTTGCCGCATACTCATTCAGCCGTCTTAATTTCAAGGGAAAGAGGCTTATACTTGCATTCCTTGTTGCTACGATGATGGTCCCGGGAGAGACGACAATGGTCCCCAGATATCTTTATTTCAAAGAAATCGGTATTCTCAACACCCTCTGGTCCATTGTTCTTCCAGAAGCAAGCGAAGTCTTCTATCTGATACTTCTCATAGAATTCTTCAGTTCGATTCCTGGTGATTTCACAGAAGCGGCAACAATAGATGGCGCAGGACACCTGACGATACTCACACGTATCTTCATACCACTTTCAGGGCCTGCAATTGCAACGACTGTACTCTTCTCATTCATAAACATCTGGAACAACTACCTTGATCCATATCTTTTTATAAACAACATTGAGACACAGCTGATAACCCCAGCCCTTCAGTTCTTCCAGGAGCAGGGAGGAGCGAACATGCCCGTACAGATGGCAGGGTCGGCACTAGCTCTCATTCCAGTAATCATACTTTTTGTATTCACACAGAAGTATTTCGTACAGGGTGTGGCATCATCTGGAATCAAGGGCTGATATACGCAAAATAGGAAACCAACCACAGGTAGCATAACGTTTTACAAAATGCTACCTGTTTTATTCTGCAAATTTAATCTGAAAACGCCTGAGCACATCTTTGAAACAGTCCTGCGCAATGAGGACTGTATCACGTAGCCATCCTCTCTCATGACTCCAATTCTGTAGCCCCCTATAGTAGAACATCTTCAGGTCATCAGTGATTATAAACGGTACTATATCCCAATGGAGACACTCCTTGAACAATATCAGACGGCCAACCCTCCCGTTACCATCCTGAAATGGATGAATACGTTCGAAAGAGACATGAAAATCGAGAAGGTCATCAAGGGTTTTCACTTCAGCAGAGTTGTATGTCTCAAGCAGCTTTTTCATCTCTGAAGGAACATCTTCCGGCAAGGTTGTTTCCTGGCCGCCGACTTCATTTGCCATTCTCTTGTATTCGCCAACGGCAAACCAGGGTTTCCGACCATCTGAGCTGCCAGCCTTCAGTGTGTAATGAAGGCCCTTGATCATCGCCTCTGACAATGGCCGGCGTGCATTCCTGATGACATGATCCACGCATCGGAAATGGTTCACAGTCTCCACGATGTCATCAACATTAATAGCGAAATAGGTATCCAGACCAATGGTGTTGGTTTCAAAGATATACCTGGTCTGGTCATGAGTGAGCTTGCTCCCTTCGATATGATTCGAGTTGTATGTCAGGTCTATCTGCAGACGATGATATATTCCACCAGGGAGGCCTGTCTCCTGTTCTTCCATGAGCCGTTCAAGCAGGGTATCCGGTAACTTGCCAGCCCGGGGCTTACGATCCGGTTTCACTGCACCGACAGGAATCATCCAATCCCTGCCATCACGATAAGCTCCTTCCACACGTCCCTGGGCACAGTAATTGCGCACAGATCGCTCTGAAACTTTCCAGCTTTCAGCAATATCAGATGTCGTGCAGTACTTCATAAATAAACAATACCAGAAATCCGGCAAATTATCTATCGAAATATTACTATGTAACCCGAGCTTATTTTGCCGATTTAAAGCAAATCATATAATGAATCAGCACAAACCAATCTTAAAAACTGCAACCATTCATTCCATTCAGCACTGCAGGGAAAATTTCTCCAAACTTGAAGCCCGCTTCAGAAACAGATATCGCATCGGCCTCATATATCCCAGTCGGTTAAGACATTTTGGAATCAAATCTGTGTCATCTCGATTTCTATGCACCTGTCCATTATCCTATCCAGCACGCATTTTGCAAGTTCGACATCGGGAAAGAGGCTCTTCCATTCGGAAGGCTTCTTGTTGCTCGCAAAAATGACAGTCCCCTTTTGTCGTAGCGCCGGTCCAGGACATGGAATAACACGTCTGGCTCATGTGTGCCGAACGTGTCACAATATTAAATCTCGTCGATTACAAGGCAATGTAAAGATTTTGAAAAGGGAACGTATAATTTGATAATACAGATAATACGTATACCAGTTTTAAAGGTTTTCAGCTGGTAGGAATTTGGCAGGAAAAATCTGAAATAATAGTGATAACTGACATGAAACAGAAAATCGTCATAATACAACTCATTGTATTACAACAATTTTCTTATTAAGACAAATTAGAATTACTCCCACTCAATAATTTCATCGTCTCATACGCTATCTATGGTGCTATACCGTCGCAGATAACCGCTATATATCTCGTCAGTCTCACTTGTTTCAGACGATTCAATAACTTTTGGGGTCAAATTAGGGTCAGAGATTTTTATTCTGTCCTCAACTTGATAAACCAGCTACTCTCTACAACGATACAGTAGAAAGCATATTAAAGAAAAGGCTACTCAATATTCCTTGTATAACGGCATTCGGGATAACGAGAACAACCAAGAAACTTAGAACCTGCATTCGGTCCACTTTTTGCAGTTCTCACCACAAGATCCGCACCACATCTTGGACATACTCCCCTCGCCTCTCGTTCTCTTCGAATATCTTGAGATGCATGTACTTTCTGTACATGATTACTTTTATCTGTACTAGATGCAGCCATAGTCAGTTTTGCACTGATACGTTCTATATCTTCATCTGAGAGAATCCCTTTATATTGGTTATCTATGTCTCTCAGTGTTGATTTGAGCCTGCTCTGATATACGACATATACGTCAGGCGAATAATATGTGACATCCTTAAATTCAGACTCATTACTGAAAACTATCACAGAATGAATAGGAACTGTGTAATCCCGAATGTTCCTTCGTATGCAACTTATGTGTGTTTCATTCTGCTTTATCGGATTATATAACCTATTCTTTATGGATTCCCCACGGATACCTGTAGTCAGAACCTGTGTCCAATAT
>DVIF01000057.1 GCA_018711525.1 Candidatus Ornithospirochaeta stercorigallinarum | reverse complement strand
ATTTCTCTAAGAATCCTCAGAAGCAGAAGAGCAAGCTCCAGTGCTGTTTTGATCATTTCCATCACCTCCCTTATCACGCTGGTTTCGGGAGGCTTACCTCCCACGTGATGCAAGAGGCCACCGTCTGTCATCTGCTGACGACTCTGAAAGCTTACCAAATCAATCAGTCAGGCTTCAAGATGATTTCGGGAAGGCAATGATATTGCTCGAAACCTTACCTATCTGCAGAAGCCTTTCCCTCACCTCATGTGTATAGTTGTCACTCATCCTCTCGCTCTGATGCCCTACGATAAGGCGGAGATTGCTGTCATCGATCTGCCCACGGAGCATCGAATTGAAGAAGTGCCTGAGAGAATGAAAATCTATGTTCCTTTCCCTGCGTTTCTCTTCTGTAATTCCGATGGCGGCAAGAGCTGCATAGTAGTACTTGTTGATATAGCTTCCGGCTATCGGAGTATCAGGGGAAGAGTCTGACCAGAATATGAGAGTATCCTTATGCGGATTCTTGTCAGCTATCCTTATAAGCTCTTCTGCGAGTGTCTTCGATACAGGAACATGACGGACTCTCTTTCCTTTCGTGGATTTGAAGCCATCTGTCTTCGCATAACTTTCGCTGACTGTGATTATTGCCTGATCTTCGTACTCAAGATCATTCTCAACGAACTCGATTGCCTCCTTTCTCAGGGCTCGTATCTCTCCTTGTCTCATGCCTGTTGTAGCAGCAAGTGCGACAGCAAGATAGATCTTCATGCTGATGCGTCCTGCAAATCCTTCTTTTCTCAGATATTCAAGAACAGCTTCGACTTCACTCTTAGTCGGAATGCCTCTGTCTTTCTGATCCCTCTGAAGCATTTTTACGTTCTGCATCGGATTTGCCTTGATTATTCCTCTTGCAAAAGCCTCATTCAAAGGCTTCTGCACAGAGAGGATGACATTGTTGATTGTCGAGTTTGATATATTTCCCTCATCGATGAGAGCAATAATGACATTCTCGATATCACTTTGTGTAATCTCACTGAGTTTCAGATTCTGGTCGATATGCGGAAGGAAGTTCTTCTTGAATGTGCCAAGCATATTAAGGCAGTGATCTCGCCCGATGCTTCCTTTCTTCGTCTTGTTCTTCAGCTTGACGTAGGATGAGTTATCGAAGTCCCAGAAGTTAAGGACATACTCAACAAAGTTCGGAGACTTCATTTCCTTCTTTGTCAGACCTTCCTCATAGGCTCTCACAGCGATTGCAGCAGCTGCACTTCTTGTTCCGATACGACGGAAGCTGTCATCTCCAAGCTTGCTTCTCAGGGTTTCTATACTAAGTCCAGGATCATAGCTCTTTTTCTCAGGACTCCAGAAGCGAACATAATAGTAGACACCTTTTGCTCTGCGTCTTTTGTACAATGAAAATCTGACCATATATTTCCTCCTTCAAAGAAGCAAAAGACGGAAATAATTCCAGAATTTTCGGTTTCAACATGCTACCAAATATGCTACCCGAGGTTTTCAGGCCTTGCAACGCATAAAAGAAAAGGCATCTTAATTACTTATACAGTAACAAGATGCCTTAATGGGCGATGGCAGGATCGAACTGCCGACTTCCACGATGTCAACGTGACACTCTCCCGCTGAGTTAACCGCCCAAACACGAAGACGATAGCATCTTTTGTTCAGGGCTGTCAAGCACCTTATATCCGTTTAGTGGGAATGAAGGAAAATATTGAAGCTGTCCAAAACCAGTATTGCATGCTAGAATCCTAATTATGATACTCGAACCCTCTGCCAAGCAGAAAAAGCTTGAAGACAAGCTCAATGCATATTATTTCTCACTTGCCAACATCGATGCACTCAGTGACAAGGAGCAGGAGAAGCTTTACAAGGAGATCAGGAATACGATCGCCCAGCTTGATGACGGGCATGAGAAGGCCGAAGCATGGACGAAGTTCCTCTCCGAGTCCTCTGATGAGCTCAAAGCCAGGATGAAGGATACGATAAACAGCAACAAGAAGGGGTTCATCATATCAAGGGCACCCGCCAACGGTACGATAGATTATCGTGAGGAGAAGGCGCATCATTTTGCACGTGGAATGAATTTCTACAAGCAGTTCATAATCCTCTTCGTCGGTTCTTTTGCAGGAGTCGTGGTGGAGCTTTTATGGTGCTTTGTACGTCATGGATATTTCGAGAGCAGGACAGGTCTTGTATACGGGCCGTTCAACCCCGTATACGGATTGGGTGCGTTCTTCCTGACTCTTGTGCTTTATAAATACAGGAACAGGGGAGCGATATACTCTTTCATAGGAGGCTTCATCACAGGAAGTGTTGTTGAGTATGCCTGCTCATACTTCCAGGAGATGTTCTTCGGTTCTACCAGCTGGGATTATTCGAACATCCCGCTCAATCTCAATGGAAGGATCTGCCTGCTGTATTCTATCTTCTGGGGGTTCCTGGGTGTCTTCTGGATCAAGTCGGTCTATCCTAGATTCTCAATCTGGGTTTTGAAGATTCCCAATAGGATCGGAAAGATACTTGTCTGGATCCTGCTCTTCTTCCTTCTCTTTGATGCCGCCATCTCCTCTATTGCCGTATTCAGATGGTCTGAGCGCAGGGATGGAGAGGCTGCCTCAAATGCAATTGAGCGCATCGTGGATGAAAGATTCCCTGACAGCAGGATGCAGAGGATCTATCCGAACATGGATTTCATAGAGTAATGAAGTCTTCCTGCCGCAGCAGGAAGAAATGTTTTCATAGATTTTCAATCAAGGAGAAGATCGGCATCAGTGCGTTTATATCCTCTCTGCCGAGCTCCTTGCCGTCTAGCTTGCATTTGAAATCGGAAAAGTCCTCGGAGGCCGATACTTCGATTCTGACATTCCCTATATCTTCAGCCCCTGATTCAAGGTCCTCAGTCTCTACACTCAGATTGAGCCTTCCATCCTCCCGCCATGTGAAGAACTTCATCTTTCCTGAGATGTCGATGTTCTTTATCTCACCGTTCAGCTCATATGTGATTTCAAATTCATCAGCTTCAATCTCTCCCCATAAAGGAGTATGCTGGAATTCATAGATGCCCATGCGCAGCGCCCCGGAGCGGGAGATGTTCTCGAAGTTTCCATTCCAGATGTTCCATTCCATCTCGCTTCTGATCGAGGCTGCAATCTCCTTTCCAAATGACTTTTCCAGTATCGTAATGTACTGGTCATATGTCTTTTCCTGCCATGAGGGGGAAAGAAGCTCATATGTCTGTATGAATTTCTCTGCCTGCGAGCGCGCACTCTCCATTGCATCATATGCGGAGAAGAAGACCCTTCCTGTCTCGTACACGATGTTCCTTTCCCTCGGTCCCGCGAAAAGAGGGGTCAGCGTAATAGAGATTAGAAATAAAATCAAAATTCTTTTCATAGTACTACCTCTGCAAAGAATTATAATTGCAAGGATTCTCCGTGAACCCTGCCAAGATGGAGAAGATTCTTTCAGGTGAGGATGAGCTGAGCATCAAAATACTTAATAAGATCGCCGCTTATTTCTTCATACCTTTGGATCTTCTGATCGATGATGAGAAAAACCTCCCTGAGCTTGAGACCCTTGAGCTCGATGAGGACCTGCTCTCTGTACAGCGCAATGATGTGGCGAAAGATATCGAGAGGATGAAGCAGAAGCACTACATCTCCCGCAACTGGAAGATGATCGGCTACAAAAAGAGGCTGGGGGATGTGAGGAAGTACAGGCTTGGAAGCGACGGGCTCACATATGACATCTACGACCCTTTGCAGGTCAAATACCATGACGACCTTGAACACCAGCAGAGAGAATAATCCGGATGCATATTACGCGGAGGTCAAGGTCGGAGTAGTACTTGAGAGAATCAAGAACATCCAGAGCTCCTCAAGCGGATATGAGGCCAGGATGCAGGTCTATTTCAAGTTCGACAAGGACGAGTTCAGGAACATGTTCAAGCATTATGCCTATAACGTGCTTCTGGATCAGGTGATCGACGACTATTACTCCTCCAATCCCGAAGAGAGACGTCCTGAGGGTGCTTTCGACCATGAGCTCTGGGTCTCGGAGCACGAGGCGTTCTTCAATGAATGGGTGGATCTCAACGACTCCAGGTACTATCCGGGGGAGACACCTTCGAATGTCCTGACCGATAAGGAGACGATGTTCTCAATCGGAAACGGAGAGTTCGTCCCTGATTCCTTCGGAACACTCAAAGAGCTTGAGGAGGTGCAGTACTATGATGAGAACGGTGTCCTCAGGACGATGTGCTATCAGAAGGTGAAGTTCAACGGTGCCTTCGAAAAGGCTTTCGACAGTGTCCGCTATCCACTGGACTCGGTGCAGTTCAAGATGTATCTTCTTCCGACAATGGATGCGAACTACATCCGCTATGTCCCAGACCATGATGTCACCGACGACGGGGTCATGATAAGTGGTTTCACACCTTATTTCTCAATCACATCGGGCTACAGGCTCATTAATGATGAGAAGGCCGATAACTTCACACTCCGGCTGAACTACTACTATGATGAGAACAACGACCCTGCCATAGATTTCGAGCATTCGGTGAGGACCCAGCTTGAGATAATAGTAAGGGCGAACAGGGCAGGGCTCTCACTTTTCCTGCAGGCCTTCATAAACCTCTTCAGTGTCGTCATCTGGATCATCATCGCCTTCTACAGCCAGAGCTATACGGGAGAAGACAGCGTAGGGATGCTTGGAACGGGACTCTTCGGTGTCATATCCTCCATGCTGGTGGGACTTTCGATGGTATCCGATGCAGGAATCTTCTCCCTGATCACGATGATCAACATATTCACACTTGCTGTCATCATGATAATGACTTATCAGGCGATAGCCGCAAAGAGGGCTCAGGTTAGAAAGGATAAGGTCCTGATTGCCTATAACGGTATAAAGCTGAGGATTCTATTTGTCGTCCTCACTCTTGCAACCATTGCAATGTTCATAATCCTTCCATGCATCTCATACATGTGGGGATATTGATAGACCCGTCCTGAATAGAAGGAAAAAGAGGAAGCGTTCCCATTGGAGGATGCTTCCTTTTCTTTTTTCAAGCTGATGCCTTCTGTTTCCTGTTTACGATGAATATCCCGAGGCAGACAAGTATCAGGGCAATAAGCTTGTTGACCTTGAGCGCCTCCTCTGTTTCTCCTAGGAATATCGCAGATAGGAAGACTCCGAAAAGAGGTGTCATGAAGCTGAAGATCGTAACTTTGCTCACATCATTGTACTTGAGCAGTGTGCTCCATACTGAATATGCGACTGCAGAGATCATGGCCATATAAAGCATAAGTATGTATGCTGAGGGTGTGGAAACGAGTGCTATCCTTCCTCCGAGGATTAGGGATAGGACGATCATGAAGAAGCCTCCGAATATGAACTGATAGCCGGAAAGCATCACAACATCAAATCTCTTCGAATACTTCTTCACCATGATTCCCGACATTGCAAGACAGATTGTTGAAAGAAGCACCAGTCCTTCTCCGAGGAAGGAGAATGCAAAGACAGTCTCCCTGCCGGGGCTGACGTTCATTATTATGATTCCACCCAGCCCTAGGATGCATCCGAGGATCTTAGCTCCTGTCATCTTCTCATATCTGAAAACAAGGGATACGAGCAGTATGGAGAAGAATCCGCTTGCCCCTGAGATGATGGTACCGGCAACTCCGCTGGTATGCGCAAGCCCTATATAGAAGCAGAAATACTGTAGTATTGTCTGAGCGAATGCAAGTTTTATTATGGAAGGTGCGGATCCCTTCTCCGGTTTGATCACACGCTTAGATGCAATCGAGTGGAAGAGTATCACCAGAATCCCTGCAAGAAAGAACCTGATCCCGGCAAACAGGATGATATCGAGAGTCCGTGATGAATCTATTGCAAAGAGCTCATAACCCTTCTTTATCGAAGGGGTTGCGCTTCCCCAGAGGAAGCATGAAAGGCTTGCAAGCAGGAATATCGCCAACGTGCTGTTGATCCAGTCTTTTCTTTTTTCCATCATGACCTCCAAAGATGTTTTCCCATCAAGAGGCAAAGTTAGCACACAACTGCATGCTGGAACAAGGAAGAAATGAACAAATTAGGACAAGACAGACTTTTTCATCGGTTTTATCCCAACTTGACTGTTTTCGTGCTTTATCAGATTCCTTATTTCGTTTATATTTGACAGTATGAACGAATTAGTTAGTCAAATAATTATGATTGGTGTGGGATTGTTGCTCATCTATCTTGCAATCAAGAAAGAGATGGAGCCGACACTCCTGCTGCCTATGGGATTTGGCGCAATACTCGTCAACCTCCCAGGTTCGGTTATAGCCCTGGACAATGGTATTCTCGGCTGGCTATATAATGTTGGTATTGAAACCGCTGAGGTATTCCCTCTACTGCTCTTCATCGGAATCGGAGCGATGATCGACTTCGGACCGGTTCTCAGCAAGCCATGGCTCATCTTCATCGGAGCCGCAGGACAGGGTGGTATCTTCATCTCCATGATAGTCGCCGCTGCCCTCGGGTTCTCGATCAATGATGCGGCTTCAATCGGTATCATCGGAGCGGCAGACGGTCCGACTGCAATTCTCGTAAGTCAGCGCCTGATGAGCCAGTATGTTCCTGCAATTCTTGTTGTAGCATACTGTTATATGGCACTTGTGCCTATCATCCAGCCTGTCGTACTCAAAATCTGTACAACGAAGAAAGAGCGCTGCATCAGAATGCATTACAGCGCCAAGAGTGTAAGTAAGACCACAAGGATCCTCTTCCCGATCATCACTACAATCGTATGTGGTACAATCGCTCCAGACAGTGCAGCCCTTGTCGGTATGCTCATGTTCGGAAACCTTTTAAGGGAGTGTGGTGTCCTTGACAATCTCTCTCTTGCTGCCCAGAACATGCTCAGCCCGCTTATCACGCTTCTTCTTGGACTGGCTATCGCACCTCAGATGCAGGCAAGCTCGCTTCTGCAGCCTGAGACAATCATGATCATGGGCTTCGGACTCGTTGCATTCGCGTTCGATACAGCCTGTGGTGTGTTCTTCGTGAAGATTGCAAACCTCTTTTTGAAGAAGGGTCATAAGATCAATCCTCTCATCGGAGGAGCTGGAATCTCAGCATTCCCGATGAGCAGTCGTGTAGTTCAGAAGATCGGTATCGAAGCAGATAAGCAGAACCACCTTCTCCCGTTCGCACTCGGTGCAAACGTATCAGGACAGATCGGATCTGTTCTCGCAGGTGGACTTCTCCTTTCTCTCGTATCCCCTTATGTAATCGGTTAAGGAGGGCATGATGGACGCATCTTTATTGGAAGTCATCGGTATCGGACTGAAAAGCTGGGGGCTCCTTGCTTTAGGTCTTGGAATACTTTTCATTGTTCTTTTCATTCTCAACGCTCTTACTGGAAACAAGAAAGATAAGAGTGGTAAGTAATGGGATTTATCAAACAGCTTAAGGAGACAGCTGTCTCCGTCCTGCCGATAGCCATCATAGCGGCTATCGCAGGACTTGGTTTGAATGTGTTCTCAACGGATGGGGTTTCATTCGTTGAGTTCATTTTTTCAGTGATACTTGTCGTTCTCGGCCTCACCATATTCCTTCTTGGTGTTGATGTCGGCCTGATTCCCGTAGGCAATCAGATAGGAGCGAAGGTCACTCGGAAGAAGAATGTCGTACTGCTGCTTATTACAGGATTCTTCCTTGGCGCGATAATCACTGTCGCAGAGCCTGATGTACAGGTGCTTGCAAAGCAGGTGAACGAGATAAACAGTGAGATATCAGTATCCCTTTTGACAATGATGATATGCATCGGGGTAGGGCTTTTCGTCGCTATTTCTTTTCTCAGAAGCATCATGAACTGGTCTCTGAAGATAACGCTCTCAATCTCGGTTGTGCTTCTTTTCATTGTTGCAGCATTCAACAGGGAGTTCTTCGTCTCGGTCGCCTTCGATGCAGGAGGTGCTACAACAGGGCCTATGGCAGTCCCCTTTATAATGGCGCTCGGCCTTGGTATAAGCAAAAGCAAGAACGACGGGGAGGATTCCTCCTTTGGCTATACGGGCATAGCCTCCATAGGGCCCGTCCTGTTTGTCCTCATCCTCGGCCTTGTCTTCAACGGCCATCTGAATACGGAAATATCATCCTCTTTGGAGAATGTTTCAAATATATCATTGTTCCTCTCTGTCTTAAAAGAGGTGAGCGTTGCTCTCTTTCCTCTTGCCATAATCTGCATTTTGATGCAGGTCTTTGTGATGAAGATGCCGCGCTTCCAGGCTGCAAGGATGTTCATAGGTCTCTTCTATACATATCTCGGCCTGATCCTCTTCCTTTTCTCCGTCAACTGTTTCTTCATGCCTACGGCAAGGGCAATAGGCGGAGCCCTGGCAGACTCTTCAAAGTCCGGGCTTTGCCTCGTCGCATTCCTCCTTGGTGCTTCTGTCGTTCTTGCAGAGCCTGCGATATGGGTGCTTACGAAGGAGGTGGAGGAGGTGACTGAAGGGCACATAAAGAGGAAGGTCATGTTCTCTGCCATGTGCATCGGAGTCGCACTTGCCGCACTTCTTTCGATGGTGAGGATCCTGAATTCACTCTCCATATGGTTCTTCATCCTCCCGGGGTATCTGATCATCCTTTTCCTGATGCCGAGGACTCCGACGTTGTTCGCAGGTATTGCATTCGACAGTGGTGGAGTTGCAACCGGGCCGATGAGCTCGACTTTCCTCCTTCCCTTTGCAATAGGTGCTGCAACCTCGATCGGAGGGGATATAGCAACTGCGAGCTTCGGTATGATAGGTCTTATTGCAATGACACCGATTCTATGTATTGAAATTCTTGGTATAATATATGCGAGAGCTCTTAGAAAAAAGGAGGCTGAATGAAAAACTACCTGTTGATGGCCGTTGTCCAGAAAGGGGAAGGGGAACGTGTGATGAAAGCTATGAGGGAATCCGGAGCCAAAGGTGGGACGATCTGTTTCGCACGTGGTACCGCCTCGAGCAGCATACTTTCCGTTCTCGGGCTTGGGGAAAGCATGAAGGAAGTCATAATGAGCCTCCTTGGAGAGGACGATCTTGAAAGCGTTCTTTCAAGCTGCATCTCCACAAGAAGCAAAAAAGGTGTGGCTTTCATAATGGACGCAAACATGAGTGAGGATAAAGCTATGAATAATGAATGGCAGCTTATAGAGGTGATAGTAGAGAAAGGATACAGCGAGGATGTCATGGCACATGCAAGGAAGGCAGGTGCAAGCGGAGGTACGATAGTAAACGCACATGGCACCGCAAGCGAGGAGGATGCGAAGTTCTTCGGTATTTCCATCGTGCCTGAGAAGGAGATCCTCATGATAGTAGCTGAGAGTGATGTCGCTGAGAAGGTCGTTGATGCCATCAGGGAGATGGAATGCCTGAAAAAGAAAGGCATGGGAATACTCTTCACCATACCTGTCAGGAATTTCGTATCTCTGGGATGAATGAGGGAGTAGCCCCCTCATCCCTATGAGCCGAGATAGGCTTTCTTCACATCTTCATTTCTAAGCAGCTCTTCACCTTTTCCTGAGAGAGTTATCTCCCCTGTCTCCATGACATAGGCCATATCTGCTGTCTGCAACGCCATGTTGGCATTCTGCTCGATGAGAAGGATCGTCACACCTTGTCTGTTTATCTCCTTTATTATCTTGAAGATGTCTTTGACGATCAGCGGTGCAAGCCCGAGCGACGGCTCATCCATCATTATCATCTTAGGCCGCGACATCAGCGCCCTTGCCACCGCCAGCATCTGCTGCTCGCCTCCTGAGAGTGTGCCTCCAAGCTGCCAGTGCCTTTCCTTGAGCCGCGGAAAGAGGGTGTATACCCATTCAATGTCGTCATAGATGCTGTCCTTTCTCAGGTATGCACCTATCTTCAGATTCTCAAGGACGGTAAGGTCGGCAAAGATCTTCCTTCCCTCCGGAACCAGTGTGATCCCCCTCTGCACTATGTATGTCGGCTCCTTGTTCGTGATATCCTCTCCATTGAACTCAATCTTCCCGCTTCTTGCCTTCACAAGTCCTGCTATCGTCCTGAGCGTCGTACTCTTACCTGCGCCATTTGCACCGATAAGGGTGACTATCGAGCCGTCCGGTACTGAGAAGGAGATATCCCTTACCGCCTCGATTCCACCATAATTGACTTTCAAATTCCTGATTTCAAACATCTTCCTTCACTCCTAAGTAGGCATCGATTACTTTCTGGTTCCTCTGTATCTCCTCTGAGCTCCCTTCTGCTATAAGTGAGCCGAAATCGAGTACATAGATCCTGTCCGAGATGTTCATTACAAGGTCCATGTGGTGCTCGATCATGAATATGGAGAGAGCGTAGCGGTCCTTTATCTCCTTGATGAAGGATGCAAGCTCCTGGGTCTCCTGCGGATTCATGCCCGCAGCAGGCTCGTCAAGAAGAAGCAGCTTAGGTCTTGTTGCGAGTGCCCTTGCTATCTCAAGTCTTCTCTGCTTTCCATAGGGAAGGCTTGTGGCAATCTCATTCCTTACCTCATATAGATTCTGCTCCTTGAGAAGCTCTTCAGTCTCAGCTCTCATCCGTCTCTCCTCCTTGTAGCTGAGACGGAATGTGGCAGAAAAGACATTCTGCCTTGCCCTCAGATGCATCGCCGTCAGGACATTGTCATAGACACTCATGCTCTTGAAGAGCCTGATGTTCTGAAATGTCCTGGCAATCCCCATCTTTGTTATCTCGTCGGGGGTGGGGGAGAGCACTTTCTCCTTCGCATAGAGGCTCTTGTGCTCACCTGCATATAGTTTCCTCATCTTTGCCTGAGGGGTGTTCACAATTATCCTCCTGCCGTTGAAGTTGATTGCTCCGTTTGTCGGCTCGTACACCCCTGTGATACAGTTGAATGCAGTCGTCTTTCCTGCGCCATTAGGTCCGATGAGGGCTACGATCTCATCCTTTCCTACTTTAAGAGAGAGGTTGTTGACTGCGACGACACCTCCGAACTGCATCGTGACGTTCTCTAGTTCAAGAATGTTTTCCATCATCAGCCCTCCTTCTTCCGTTTCTCTTCAAATGACTGCCGATTCCCTTGATCCTCGCTCCAATCCTCTGGAAGGAGAGCTCCTTGTCTCCCATAAGTCCTTTACTGAAGAAAAGGACGATTACCATGATGGCCAGGGAAAAGACAAGTCTTCTGAATCCGGAGCGGAAGAGCGTCTCGGCTTTTATTCCGAGGAAAGAGCCCATGTCGAGGCCGCGGAGCCACCACTCGGAGAGTGCGATGTACAAAAAGGATGCGATGCAGGAACCACTAATGGATCCTATTCCTCCGATTACGACTATCAGAAGAAGCTCGTAGGTCATGCTTGTCTTGAACTGTGATGCCTGGACCGTATACTGGAACATCGCAAGGAGCGCCCCGGAAATTCCTGCGAAGAACGAGGAGATGACAAAACTCAACTCCTTATGCTTGAAGAGGTTGATGCCCATGGCCTCTGCGGCAACCTCATCATCCCTTATCGCCTTGAACGCCCTTCCGTATGAGGAGTTTATGAGCATCACTATTATCGCAATGCAGATACCAACGACGATGAAAATAAAGAGTGTGGGAGGAAATGGTATGTCAGTGAAAGGAATCTTCACGCTTGTCAGGTCCTTATAGCTGCGGATCATGTTCGCACCGTTGGTTATCGGGCCTAGGACGTCCCACTGGCATACAGCCCTGATGATCTCTGCAAAACCAAGTGTTGCGATCGCCAAGTAATCACTCTTGAGCCTGAGCACGGGAAGTCCTATTACTGCGGCAAAGAGTGCTGCGACAAGACCTGCGGCGATAAGACCTACGAAGATGCCTGTGTCGAATTTTATCAAAGCCTCGTAATACCTGTAGACGCTTGTCCCTTCCTTTACTGATGATGGCATCGTAAGTATTCCATATGTATAGGCGCCAAGGAGCATGAATCCTGCCTGTCCAAGGGAGAAGAGACCCGTGAATCCGTTCAGAAGGTTCATTGAGACTGCTACCAGGGAGTATATGGCACCTTTTCTCAAGACTGTAAAAAGTATGCTCGTGCTTCTTACTGTCATCTCGAGAATCAGGACTACGATGTATATTGCTGCGATGAAGATGAACATCTCTATGTTGTTCTTTCTCTTGCTGTTCTCTTTTTCCATGATTCCTCCTCAGACCTTGTCGATGCTCTTTTCGCCGAACAGTCCGGTAGGTTTGACGACCAGGATGACGATGAGAAGTGCGAAAGTGAAGGCATCCGAGAAAGTCGTCCATCCCGTTCCCGGGACTCCGAATATGCTTGCCCCTCCTCTGATGATGTTCTCGCATATTCCGATTATGAATGCTCCTATCACGGCTCCTGGGATGCTTCCGATACCCCCGAAGACTGCTGCGACAAATGCTTTGAGTCCCGGCATGCTTCCGCTTGTCGGCACAACTGAAGAGTAGTTGGAGAAGTAGAGTATCGAGCCGATGCCTGCGAGGAGGGAGCCAATTACGAAAGTTGCACTTATTATGTTGTTTATCTTTATTCCCATGAGCTGGCTTGTCTCGAAATCCCTTGATACCGCCCTCATCGCCATTCCTATCTTCGTGTGCTTGATTAAAAGTGTCAGGAGGACTACGAGGATGATGGTCAGAAACGGTGTTATTATCGTGACAGCCCTGGTCGGGGAATCCCATATCGTCACCGTATGGCTCAGAAGAGGGATTTCAGGGTAGATCTTTGCAAGTCCCCCTGTGAAGTACAATGCAGCATTCTGAATCAGATAAGAAACGCCGATTGCACTGATCATCACAGACATCCTTGGTGCATTCCTCAGAGGCCTGTATGCGACACGTTCTATGAGAAAGCCGAGCAGGACGGTAAGTATCAGTGTAAGGGGGATCGAGATGTACATGGGAAAGCTTGCAGATAGATATACCATCATCAGCCCCGCGCACATGAACACATCCCCGTGTGCGAAATTTATTAGTCTTAGTATTCCATATACCATCGTGTATCCGATTGCGATAAGGGCGTACTGTCCTCCTACGGATATCCCCGAAAGAAAATATGAAAGGTTTGTGTGAAGAAAGTCTATCATCCGGTCTCCTGAAAATGAATAAGCGGTAGAAGCATTTCCTCCTACCGCTCAATAGGGTCTGATGTCTTTACTCTACAGTTACGGCGGGAAGTGCATCCCAGGTACCATCTTCGTTGTTGCAGTGTTTTACGTATGCAGTGTTCCTAATCGCATCTCCGTTGACCTGCTCGAGTGCAATGTGTCCCGATACTCCATCGATCTCCGTCGTCCAGAGCGCCTGCATTACATCCGCAGGGTCTGTAGATCCGGCATTCTCAATCGCCTGGAGTGCGAAGTAGTATGCGTCATAGCCCATTGCAGTCACAGCAGCTACAGTATCATCACCGCCATTGTTGCTGAGCCTTGTCGAGTCTGCGTTGACCCATTCCTTGAAGCCGTTGTCGAAGGATGCATCCGCTCCTTCGGGGTAGAATGTCGTGATTGTGATATCCACATCAGTGCCTTTCGCAGCTTGAAGGACTACGTTCGAATCCCATGTGTCCCCTGCAAGAATAGGCATCCCAAGGCCCTGGCTTGATGCCTGGTTTATGATGAGCTGTGCCGCCTCTGTGGAGACAGGTGAGAAGAAGATCTCGCATCCCGAGTTCTTTGCATTTGCGATGTAGGATGTGAAATCACTGTTTCCCTCAGGGAATGTTTCAGAGACACATGTCCCTCCGAGGCTCTCGAATGCTTCGATGAAGTAGTTCACAAGTCCACCTGAGTAGTCGTCACCGAGCTTTGCAAGGCAGTATGCCTTCTCAACTCCGAGTACGTTATATGCATAGTTGGCAAGAACCGTTCCCTGGAACGGGTCTAGAAAGCAGATTCTGAAATAATGGGTGTTTCCTTCCGTTACCTGGGGATTGGTGCATGTGATACCGATGACAGGAACACCTGCGGCGCGGAATGTATCGCTTCCTGCAATCGATACTCCGGAGCCATAGGAGCCGAGTGCGACACTGATTCCTTCGTTTATGAGGGTCGCTGCAGCACTTGCAGCCCTGTCGTTCGAGCTTTCATTGTCTGCAATGACAAGCTCTACGGTGTATTCAACTCCATCAAGGGTGAGGGTAGGGGTGAGATGGTTGGCATACTGGATGCCTAGCGTCTCCTGCTTTCCACCCGCACCGTTGTCCCCGCTTGCAGGTTCGAAGACTCCGATCTTGATTACGTTTCCCTCTTCTTTTGCACCACCTGCAAAAAGCATGCAGGATGCGATGAGCAGGGTAGTAATTGAAAGTAATGTTCTTTTCATGTTCTGCCTCCTTAAGATTGCTTTCTATGAAAATTTGGGTACATGATACATGGAATGAAGGAGAAAGAAAATAGTTTTATGTATTAATATGCAAAAAATATTCAGAATTCTGCATAAAAAATCTTAAAAATTATTTATTTGCATTGTTGAAAGATAGGGAATCGATATGAAAATATTGAATATGAGGTGAAAAAAAGCATAGCCCGGACGGGCTATGCAAAAAGGAAAAACTATAAAGCTCAAAGAGCTAAATAAGCATTTTAATTGTTTGAGGATTCACTAAGCTCCCTGATCTTCCATTCAAGATGCTCTAGATATCCTTCAATCTCATGTTTCCTGCGCATCAGACTCTCTCTCTCCCTCTTGAGTATCTCTATGCGCTTTGTGTGTGAGGCCTCTCCGTCGTTCTTATAGCTCAGGTATCTTTCTATGCTCTTCAAGGAAAGTCCTGCTTTCCTCATCTTAAGGACGGTCTCAATCGCCTTCTCATCGCTATCCTGATAATCCCTTATCCCGTTCTTGCGGGTCACAGGGGAGATTATTCCTATGTTTTCATAATATCTGAGAGTCGTCTGACTTACATGGTGCTTATCAGAAATCTCTTTTATCGTCATTTCCAATCCTCAAAATCACAGGTCTATTATTCTAAAACGTAAATAGACATCAACATCTAGAGAAAAAGATACTCCTTAAAGTTAACTTTAGCTCAATAGTGTAATATGTAATTTCAATGAAAAAAACAAAAAAAAGATTACTGTAACTTATTTATAAATACAGAGGAAAGGCAACCTATTTCCCTTCATATATGCCGAGTGCTATCTCGACTGCGGCTATCCTGATCGGATCTGAATGCTGAAGAGTCTCGAAAATCCTTCTGAACCTCCTCAGATCGGACTTCTTCATCCTGCTCTTCTCTTCAATCCTCTCTTCGACCTCCTCGAATCCTGCACCATATACCAGCGTATTGAGGTCTATGTCCAGATATTCTGTGAACTTGATTATCTCTTCCAGTCTTGGAAACTCAAGTTTCCTCCTTGCCGCGACAATCACCTGGTAGTTCAACCCCTTTGAATAACAGAAATTCCTCAGGGAGGAGAAACCATAGTCTATAATCCTGATTTCCAGTCTTCCCCAAAATGCTTTGATCAGATCATCAAGTTCCATATGTATGTAATGTAAAAAACCTTAGGAATGTAAACTTTTGAAAAATACGTGGAAATTTTAAATCAATAATGTAATTTGGGAAGTTTTGTTTTCAGAATAAAATTAATTAGCCCTGGAATGCCCAGGGCGCATATTACCTCATTTCTTTGATATGCTTTATGAGGTTTTCAAGGTCTTCCTTTTCCAGATTTGGATTGAGCAGGGTGAGCTTAAGCATCACAGAGCCGTCCTTGACCGTCTGGCCGATGACGCATCCTTCTTCAAGCAGAGTCCTCCTTACCCTCCTGTTCAGGTCATCTCCTCCCTTAAGTGCGAAGACTACGGAACTCAGTTCAGGTTTGACAGGTGCTATGAAAGACTCGTCGCCGGATAGGATGCGATAGACGTACTCTGCGTTCGAAAGGGATTTCTCGATGATGGAGGCATACTCCCTCCTTCCCCTTGCCTTGCAGGAAAACAGTACCTTAAGAGCATCAAAACGTCTTGTGGTCTGTATTCCCTTGCCGACGAGATTGAGGTATCCGTCCTCCTCATCCTCCTCCCTGTTGAGGTAGTCGGCATGAAGGAGGAACGGCTCAAGGTCCTTTTTATCCTTGAAAAGGACTGCCGAACAGCTGATAGGCAGCAGGAACATCTTATGGAAGTCGATTGTGATCGAATCGGCAAGTTCTATGCTGCCAAGCCTCTTCTTCTCCTTGTCGCTCAAAATAAGAGCACTGCCGTATGCGGCATCCAGATGAAGATGCATACCATAACTATCTGAAAGCCTTCTGATCTTTCCTACATCATCTATCGAGCCGTAGTCCGTCGTTCCAAGTGTCGCCACAGCCATGAACGGGATGAGGCCTTTCTCTGCATCCTCTTTAAGCATCTTCTCGAATGAAGGGATGTCGACCTGGCACCTGTCATTGACTTTGATGTGTCTTACAGCATCATATCCCAGGCCCAGGAGGTGGGCGCTCTTATCCATGGAGAAATGGGAGATTTCGGATGTGTAAAGCCTCAGTCTGTGGAAGTCGGGGATAAGTCCCTTTTTCTTCACATCCCAGGAGAATTTATTCATCAATACCTTGTCCCTTGCTGCGGTAATCGCAGTGAGGTTCGACTGACTTCCTCCCGATGTGAATGCCCCGTCTCCGCAATCTCTATCAAATCCGAAGAGACGTAGCAGCTCCTTTATGACCATGGCCTCGACCTCTGTCGCCGCCGGTCCCTGGTCCCAGCTGTCCATGCTGTCATTGAATGCAGAGATGATCATCTCCGCAGAGAGGGACTCGAGCAGGGCGGGGGAATGGAGGTGGGGCATATAGCTTCTGCTCCATGTCCTGAGAAGATGGGGAAGTATCTCATCTTTTACAAGCTGGAGTGTCCTATCAAAACCAAGTCCATCCTCTTGAAGCAGTCCGATTTTCTCAATCTGTCTTCTCAGCTGATATGGATTGATGCCGGAAAAAGCCGAATCATCCGAGTAGGAGGAGAGGATCGCTTCTTTTGTCTTATCTACAATCCTTTCGTATTCCGCTCTGTCCTGAATTGAATCAGAGAGTGTGTAACCTGACACTTTCATCCACCTCTTTAACGACCTTGGTAAATATATCAAGCATCTCTTTTATCTCATCATCACTGACACTGAGGGCACAGAGGCATCTCATGACAGAGCCGTTCCTTCCACCTTTCTCCATCACAAGGTGGTTCAGAAAGCAGCGTCTCTGGATTTCCGCTGCAATCCTTCCGCTCGGCTCTGGATGACCCATGATGTCTTTCTCCCCATCCGGGTCGATGAACTCGATGCCAAGCATCAGGCCTTTTCCCCTTATGTCTCCAATTATGCCTACTTCCTCTTTGAGCTTTTCAAGATTCCCTCTTAGAATGGAACCTTTTCTCACTACATCGGAGAGGAATTCCTTTCTGCTCACCTTTTCAAGCAGGACGGTCCCTGCTGCCATCGCCAGCTGATTTCCTCTGAATGTACCCGCGTGGGCACCTGCACTCCACTTGTCCAATGCCTTGTCGTAAACGACGACGCTCATAGGCTGGCTTCCTCCTACGGCCTTGGACATGAGGATCACATCAGGGACGATGTCTGCGTATTCGAAGGCGAAGAACTTCCCGCTTCTTCCGATTCCACATTGGATCTCATCGACAATCATAGGGATTCCGAGCTCTTTTGTGACCCTGCGCACGCACTGGAGGAACTTCTCAGGCGCAGGCACGACACCTCCCTCTCCCTGGATCGGTTCGATGATGACAGCAGCCGGAAGCGTCACTCCGCTTTCAGGGTCCTTGAGCATCCTCTCGAAATATGCACATGCCGCATCGGTTCCTTTCTCCCCTCCTAGGCCGAAAGGGCAGCGGTATGAGTAGGGGTATGGCATGAACTGAACACCCGGCATCAGGTTCTGCACCTTGTTCTTTGCGTTGTGGTTTCCTGTAAGTGCGAGAGCACCATGTCCCATTCCATGATAGCCGCCGGAGAAGGCTATGACGCTTGCCCTCCCTGTTGCGCTCTTGCAAAGCTTGATTGCCGCATCGACTGCATCCGTTCCACTGGGAGAGCAGAACTGTATCTTTGCATTCTCCCTCAGCCCCTTGGGCAGGAGAGAGAAGATCGTCTGAACGAAACGGTCTTTCACCGGTGTCGTCAAATCCAATGTATGAAGAGGGGCCTCCGACTCGATAAGCTCCACCATGGCTCTGTTCACATCCTCATCATTGTGTCCTAGTGCGAGTGTACCTGCCCCACAGAGGAAATCCAGGTATCTGTTGCCTTCCACATCCTCGATATACGAACCTTTCGCCTTTTTTAGTGCGAACGGGAATTTCCGCGGATAGCTTCTTGCAGAGGACTCATAGTCGTTCTGCCTCTCGGTGAAGTACTGGTTTGACATTGTAGATGTTTCGTTCATTCTCTCTTCTTTACTCCATAGATATCGTTTTTTTACCTTAAATAGATCAAGCGTCTCCGATTTTCATCGGCAGATGTATGATAGCAGTGATTTCCATTCATGGCTATAAAAATTTCACATTTAAAGGAAAATTCAAGATAATTCTTTTTAAGGGAACAATTTTCATAAAGAAAATTACTTCTTCCTTTTTTGTTGCTTTTGAGATAGTATATTTGCGCGTTAGGAGAAAAATAAATGCAGCTTACAAGAAAAATCGCATTAGATACCTTTTATGTGGGTTCAAGCGACAGAAGGCTTGAACTTTTCGAGAACATATATCCTATTGAGAGGGGAGTCAGCTATAACAGCTACTTGGTCATGGACGAGAAGACCGTACTTCTCGATACTGTGGACCACAGCGTCTCAAGACAGTTCCTTGAGAACGTGAGGTATGTCCTTGACGGAAGGAAGCTCGACTATCTGATTGTAAACCATGTGGAACCGGACCACTGTGCGACAATAGACAGCATCATCAGGGAGTATCCTGAGTGCAGGATCGTCGGTAATGCGAAGACCCTTCAGTTCATCTCCCAGTTCTTTTCTTTCGATGTCGCTTCAAAGTCTGAGACGGTGAAGGAAGGGGATGTACTCTCAAGCGGAAAGCATTCATTCACATTCGTTCTTGCTCCGATGGTCCACTGGCCTGAGGTGATGGTCACATACGATACCCTTACAAAGGTCCTTTTCAGTGCTGATGCGTTCGGCACGTTCGGTGCCCTTTCAGGGAACCTCTTTGCAGATGAGGTCGAATTCGAGAAGGAGTGGCTTGATGACGCAAGGAGATACTACCTCAACATTGTCGGAAAATACGGTGTACAGGTAATGAACGTCCTCAAGAAGGCATCTGATATCGATATTTCAATGATCTGTCCTCTTCATGGACCGATCTGGAGAAAGGACCTTGGATGGTTCATCGACAAATACAAGACATGGGCGAGCTATGAGGCGGAGGAGGAGGGAGTCGTGATCGTGTACTCCTCAATCTATGGAAACACCGAACAGGCTGTAAACTATCTTGCTTTGAGGCTTTCAGACCTCGGAGTAAGGAACATCCATATGTATGATGCATCGAAAACAGACTGCTCGTACCTCCTTTCCGAGTGTTTCAGATACCCGAAAGCGGTCTTTGCATCCGTGACATACAATCTTGAGCTCTTCCCGAAGATGGAGAGCCTCCTGCTTGATCTTAAGGCACACCTGTATCAGAAGAGGAAGGTGGCCATCGTCGAGTGCGGTACATGGGCACTCCAGAGCGGAAAGAAGATGACGGAGATTCTGAAGAGCATGAAGAATATTGAGATCGTGAATGAGAAGGCGGTAAGCATCCTCAGCTCTGCAAAAGGGGATGTCCTTAAAGAGCTTGATGCACTTGCAGAGGCTCTTGCAGAATAATCAATACCTGATTGGTGCAGCTCCTTTTTCCAGTGAAAAGGGGGCGTTTTTTGCGTATTTTTCATTTTTTTTTCTTTTCCATGCATTTAAATCTATTATAATTGAAGTATATAAGGAGGAGAAAACATGGGAGAAAAGACAATTTACACGATAGGTCGTCAGTTCGGCTCAGGTGGAAGGGCTATCGGCAGAAAGCTTGCAGAGCATCTGCACATTCCGTATTACGACAAGGAGCTTCTTAGTATCGCCGCCCAGGACAGCGGACTTTCCGAGTCCCTTTTCCAGAATGCCGATGAGAAGCCGACATCGAGTCTGCTGTATTCCCTTGCAATGGGGAACTATCCGATGGCTACCGGAGCTCTGGGCTTCAATGAGATGCCCCTCAACGACCAGCTCTTCCTGATACAGTCCAAGACCATAAAGAAGATTGCAGACCAGGGAAGCTGTGTGATCATCGGGCGATGTGCGGACTTCATCCTCCGTGACGACCCCGATGTGGTGTCGGTATTCATCCACGCCCCTCTGAGTGCGAGGGTCTACCGTGCGACGCATGTCTATGAGATTGATGCGGACAAGGCGGAGGATGTATGCCTCAAAAGCGATAAGACAAGGGCGAACTTCTACAACTACTATTCCGATATGAAGTGGGGTATGTGCCGTACATACGATTTGAGCCTCGATTCTGCAAGTCTCGGCATAGAGGGGTGCATTGAGATGATCTTGAAATACACCGAGGTGTTCAAGAGACATCAGAGCACGGATGGAGAGAAGGTCGAATGATCGTCTTTGATACCCTCGACAACCTGGAGCTCTACCAGGGGATAAGTGATAAGATCCTTAGAGTGATCACCATAATGGACAGATCCCTTCCATACGACCAGGGGCCTGGACATTATAAATGTCCCGAAGATGATTCAGTCATCTACGAGATAGAGGCCTATCCTACGACGTTCAACGGGAAAAGGGAGATTCCGTCGGAGAAGGAATACTCGATGGAGATTGTTCTGGAGGGAGAGGCTGTCACAAGCATAGATGAGGACAATGTCTTTGTCATGGCTCCTGGACGTTTCCTGCTTCTAAAGGGGGAGGTAGGGATAAAAAGAAAGATGACGCGCAACATCGAAAAGAGTGTTAAAAGCGTCATCTTCCGGTTCTAGAAAGGCTCAAATGAGCCTTTTTTCATTCTTCAGCGTTTTCAATTGCAATGAGGTCTATGTCGAATATCAGCAGCTGGTTCGGCTGTATGCTGCCAGCCCCTGTCTCACCATAGCCGATGCTGGGATGGATGTAGGCTGTCGCGCTGTCTCCGACATGCATGTTCTCAAGTGCAGCCCTGAATCCTTCAATGACTCCAGAGAGAGGGAAGGAGACGTTCTCGTTCTGCTCGATGATGTTTCCATCCTTGTCGCGGAGTGTGTAGTTCACGACTACAGTATCATCTGCTTTCGGCATTGCACTCTCTTCTGCGTTCCTCATGCTGAACTCCATCTGAAGGAAGTCGCTGATTGTCTCGACCCCTTCCTTTGTGGCGTTCTCCTCTAAAAACGACTCTGCGGCACTGAGGTTCTCTGCAGCCATCTGTGCGATCCATTCGCTCACGACCTGATTGAGGTATGCGATGTAGTCCTCTACCGCCTTGTTCATCTCATCCGTTGTGAGGAGGGCGGGGCTGTTGTAGAGCCTGTTGAGCATTCCATATGGGAAGGCAAGCCTATCAAGCTCGATTCCCTGCGTCATGATCTGGAATGTCAGTATGAAGCCGTATGAATATGCGAATTCATCATCCAGATTATCCGGGACTGTCAGCGAGAGAACATCATCCAATGATGTTACAGCCTCTCCTGCATCTCCGACGATTCCCTTGTCATATATCGTTGTGAAATACTCTTCAGTCACAAGGAGCATGTCATCGAATGAAAGGAGAAGGTCCTCTGTGAAATCGATGGCGTCGATGATGCCACGTGCGAAATAGTCTCCTCTTACGATGAGGTTCTGCATCATCAGGTTGTCCATTGAAAGGTAGCCGTATGCATATGAGAAGCGTGGGACGAGTTCGTTGATGTCGAAAGGAATCTCATCACTTACCTCTTCATTTACTGCGGGGACCGCGACAGGGGATGCAAACGTACTGTCATAGAATCCGAGGGATGATGCGAGTGTGATATCCCTTATGCTTGTGGCGCTCAGCTGTGGAGGAATGCTCATTGTCGCGATTCCCGTGTCTCCTACAACGAGGATCATTCCTTCCTTTATATCCTCCAGCGCGATACCTTCAAGTTCGGTGTCGTTCCAGATGTGATATACTGCGGTGCTTCCATCCCTTTTCAACACAGTCAGGTCGCTTACGCCGTTCTGGTATGTCTCAAGGCAGATGACTTTGACAATGCTTTCGTTATCAGCGACTTCCCTTACTCCAGCTGCACCAATGCATGAGAGAAGGATCAGAAGGACTGAAAGGGAAAGTAGAATTCTCTTCTTCATTTTGATTTCTTCCTTTTTGCTTTTTTCTACAATGTATACTTTCTCTTTTTCACCGTCAAATCCTGAGTGTGGATTTTAGTTGGATTTACACTCTCGGAATCTGTTATAATCACATCATGTTCACACAAGATATGCTTCCTCTCATCCTCCGTCATGAGGAGATCGCCCGCTATGAAGGCGGTGTCCTCTATACACTTGATAGGAGGAAATACCCTTTTAAAAAAGAATATTTCAAGATGTCGTCGATTCCTGATGTCCATGATGCGATAAAAGACATGGTCACCCAGGGGGGAGGGCCTATGGAACTCAACCTGAAGGCCCTGCTTCTTGCCAGGGACAGGGGATTGGATTTAAGAGAGGCTGCTGCCATGCTCTCTTCTGCACGTCCCACCAACAGAAGCATGGCGAACACACTCTCCCTTGTGCTTTCAAGGGTGGAAAAAGGGGAGGAGCTGGATTCTGTCATAGCTTCCGTGCTCTCAATATATGATGAGGCTTACGACAAGATGAGCGACTATGGCTCGGCCCTGATAAAAGACGGCTATGGTATACTTACGACATGTTTTGCAGAGCATAGTTTCCTCCTATCCTTGAAGAAGGCTCAGATGAGAGGGTGTTCGATAAGGGTTTTCGTCCCTGAGACGAGGCCGTATATGCAGGGTGCAAGGCTCACACTTCCTTCCCTCATGGAGATGGGGATAGAGTCGTATCTCATAACGGACGGGATGCCTGCATTCTTCATGAGCAGGGGGGAGATAGACATGTACATGACGGCATCGGATGCAATCCTGCCCGATAAATCGGTATCGAACAAGGTCGGAACACTTGGAAACGCGATCAGTGCAAAGCATTACGGCATCCCTTACTATCCCTTCTCCCTCAAGAGCAGCTACAATGATAACATCGAGATCGAGATGAGGGGTGCAGACGAGGTCCTTTTTTTCAACGGAGAGGGCATAACAGCAGAGGGTGCAGAGGCCCTCTATCCTGCGTTTGATATCATTCCCGCCTCTCTTATCACCGGCATCATAACAAAAGATGGCATAATTGATCCTCATTTCATTTGAATAATGAAGGAACTTAATCTAAGATTAAGATGACATATGAAAAAAGCGATAATAGCAGGAACATCCATTGAACAGATTATAGACAAGCCTTTCAAGACTTATAGGACCGATTACGGCGAGGTCGATGCAGCGCTTGACGGCTCCTTTGTCTTCATCCTCCGACACAGGATCGGACATACTGCGGCACCACATCTGATAAACTACATGGCCAACGCCGCACTTTTAGAGCATTTCGAGGTCGACCATGTGATTACGACCCATGCCGTCGGCTCCATCACCGAGCGTCTTCTTCCTACGAACATCGGTCTTGTCTCCGATTTCATCGAGTTCACGTTTTCCCGTCCTTTCACATTCTTCGATGGAGTGAAGCGTCCTCTCAGGCATGTACCGATGAACGATGTTTTCGATGATGAGCTCCGTTTCCAGGTCATCAGGGCATCGGTTGAGAGGAACCTCAGGATCAGTCCCGCCCTGACATACATCACCACCAACGGCCCGCGCCTTGAGAGCAAGGCTGAAATCCGGGCATATCGGAGCTGGGGTGCCGATGTCGTTGGAATGACACTCAATCCCGAGGTCAACCTGATACATGAGCTTGGAATCAAGCTGTGCTCCATCTGCTTTTCGATAAACTGGGCTGCAGGGCTCGATGAGGAAGGGATATCATTCATAGAGGGGGAGAGCAGGAAGAAGCTCACATCCCGCGTCCTCGATATTGCCATCGACGCTCTTAAGAACTCATAATAGCACTATGGACATAATCACATGGATGAAAAAGAACAGCAGGGCCTTCAGACATGCCGGCTCGTTCCTATCCTGCACAGAGAGAAGGGAGAGCATCCTCCTTGTAGGGGAGTTCGCCGCATCCCTTGCACCGTTCTATCGTTCGATAGGCTTTAACGGAAGGATGTACTGCTACATGGGTGGGGATGGCTATGAGCGGTCCCTGATGGTCACCGACATGGAGAAGGTTGATCACATTGATGGACAATACTCTGTGATATCCGCACCGCTTTTTATCCAGAGCATGGGCGTGCATGAGCTTACCGGGTTCCTTTTCGACTGCTTTGACGCTCTTGAAGAGGGTGGGCTTTTCTATCTCAGCTTTCCCGATGCCGTCGCACCTAACGTATCGGATAAGACACTTGTGGACAGCTTTTATTCGGAAGGGAAGATATTCATGAAGTACTACAGCCTCATAGATGTCCTTCAAAGTGCTGAGGCTGTAGGCTTCTCAATCGCATCGATAGAGATGGATGAGATAGATTTCCATGATCGTCTGATATCCCTCGCCCTTAAAAAATAATGGAAGGTCCTTTCGAACCTTCCACGGCTGTCAGAATATTGAGAAAGCTACGAAGAGCGAGCTGCACAGGGATGCCACAAGGGATACGACTGTGATCTGCGTGTTTATCGAAGGTCCCGCAGTATCCTTGTAGGGGTCTCCTACGGTATCACCGATGACAGCCGCCTTGTGTGCATCACTTCCTTTTCCTCCTTCTGCTCCGCTTTCGACATATTTCTTCGAGTTGTCCCAGAGCCCTCCAGAGTTGGACATGAAGAGTGCAAGCAACAGGCCGCTTACGATGTTCCCAAGAAGGAATCCTCCTATGGCCATCGCCCCTCCGATGAAGCCGACTATGATGGTGGCTACTATTGCGAAAAGTCCTGCAGGAATGAGTTCCCTCAGTGCTCCTTTCGTTGCGATGTCTATGCATTTTGCATATTCAGGGGTGGCGTGCCCTTCCTTCAGTCCTGCGATTGTGTTGAACTGCCTGTGGATCTCTGCGACCATCCTCTGTGCGTTCCTATCGACTCCGAGGATGAGCATTGCTGAGAAGACGGCAGGAATGGCAGCGCCTACGAGGACGCCGAAGAATACAGTAGGATCCATGATGTCGAATCCCGTAATCAGCTCCCTTCCTGCAGCCTGCAGGACTTCGTTCGTCTCCGCCATGAATGCGCCAAGCAGGGAGATGACTGTAAGTCCCGCAGCACCGATTGAGAATCCCTTTGTCACTGCCTTTACAGTGTTTCCCGCACTGTCAAGTTCATCTGCGATCCTAATCGTCTCCTCTCCCAGTCCTCCCATCTCCGCAAGGCCCCTTGCATTGTCTACGACAGGTCCGTATGCATCGTTTGAGATGATCATGCCGACTATCGAGAGCATTCCGACAGCGGCCATTGCTATGCCGAATATCGCGTATCCCTCTCCAAGAGGTTCGCAGAGCTTGTATGAGATAAGTGCCGAGATTGCGATTCCTGCCATTGCGGGGAATGCGGATATGAATCCGTATGAAGTGCCTGAGAGGATTGTGAACGCCGGTCCGGATGCGGATGCGTGGGCAACCTTTCTTACTATAGGCTTCGTATCATCTGTGAAGTAATCGGTAGTCAGCCCTATGATGATTCCTACGATGAGGCCGGTTGCCGAGGATCCCCAGATCCTCCATGAAAAACCTTCGATCAAAGCAGTCGCCGCTGCAGTGAGAACTAAAAAGATCGCAGTGGTGACATATGTTGATGAGTTCAGTGCTTTTGTAGGATTGCCGTCCTTGCCGACACGTGCCGTTGCGATTCCGATTATCGATGAAAGAAGTCCCAGGATTGCATAGCAGAACACCATTTCGATGTTCCTGTATACCAGGGAGCCAAGTGATGATGCGATTACAAGGGCTGATGTCATTGCCGCAACATTTGAATCGAATAGGTCGGCACCCATTCCTGCGACATCTCCGACATTGTCCCCTACGTTGTCTGCGATTACCGCAGGGTTCCTCGGGTCGTCCTCTGCAATACCGAGTTCCACCTTTCCTGTCAGGTCGGCAGATACGTCCGCAGTCTTCGTAAATATTCCTCCACCTGCCTTTGCGAAAAGTGCGAGGGAGCTTGCTCCGAATGAGAAGCCGAGGAGTATGCTTGTATCCCCGACAAGCATTAGCACTGCCGCAACTCCGAAGAGCGAGCATCCGACTACGAGGAGTCCCATTACCGCTCCACCCCTGAATCCTACGAGGAATGCGTCCTTGAGGCCTCTTTCCGCAGCTTCCGCTGTCCTTCCGTTTGAAAGGGTTGCGACCATTATTCCAATCTTTCCTGCTATTGCGGAGAGTATGGTTCCTGCGATGTATGAGATCACCATTGCGATGTTCGTCAGCACAGAGCCCTGCCATATCGGTTTAGGCAGTATGATCAGAATTACTACCGATACTGCCAGTGCGAATGCCCCAAGCAGCTTGTACTCCCTTCTCATGAATGTCTCAGCACCTTCCTTTATCAGGCGTGAGACCCTGATTATCTCATTGTTCCCGATCTTTTGCTTCTTCACCCAGAGATATAGGTACAATGCAAACAGGAAAGCCGCTGCCGATGTGAGAAACGATAGAATGAAAAAAAGATTTTTCATATCCTGCATGAATATTCTTCCCTCCTTGTAAACAGAGCAGTAAGGAGGCATCCGGCCATTCGTGATGTCTCCATCACATGATCTTTTAGTAATTCTAACATGCCTTTTTTTGATGGCAAAGGAAATTTTAGGCTTTGAATTTCATTTATTTTTCATTTTCTTGTAGTTTTTTATAGATTTATTGAAGTCTGTTTCCTTTTCAGTCTTTTTATCCTACATTAGATGCTGTAAAGGAGAAAGAAATGAACAGACAAACACTAATCAGCATGATAATAACGATAATCCTGTTTGTAGCTTCAATTGCATTGATTGCATTCGGAGTGAACATGATCCTCAACCCGGTGACGTATCATTACAGCCATGGATTCTTCTCGTACTATGTGAGCTATTCAAGTTCCAATGCCTCCAACGTGGGCAGCATCCTCTTTACACTCGGCAGGTCCCTTCTCATATGCTCTTTCGTGATGCTTGGTTTCACAATCTATTTCTCAAGCAGTAAAAAAGATGAGAAGAGGGAGTGTGTTGATAGGAAAGAGGAGAGGAAAAGAGTGCATGAGAATGTGATCGACTCATCCCTTAGTGAGGGTGATGACGAAAGAAAAGAGTGATTGCTTTTTTCATATATTCCCATTTGTTTTTTCTTTGACCAGGTCCTATGCCTGGTCATTTTCATCTTTTTTTTCCTACAAGCAGTGGAAGCGAGAACAAAAGGGATAGGATGATTGTGATGGGGAGGATCCTCATCGCATAAAAGAATCCCATGTTCTCGATTACGAATCCGAATGAGAAGTTGAAGATGATGTCGAATATGCTGGCAAGGCTTACGACGATTGTAGTTGCCCTGGAGTCGAATGAGGATGGGACGAAGTGCCTTGAGTATGCGACAATTGTCGGATAGAAGACCGAGATTGCAAATCCTGCAACGAATGTCAGGGCAAGCATCGATGAGTAGAATATAAGGAAGAAGGAGATGCTTCCAACGATCAGGGAGGAAAGGAGCATCCTTTCAGCACCTGTCCTTGAAATCAGGGAGCCGAGTATGAGACGGCCGCTCATTATTCCGAGGGAATAGAGAGCAAGGTATCTTCCCATCTCTGCACTATCCCTTCCAAGTGCTATTCCATAGCTGATTATGTAGTTCGTCACCCCATGCTCCGCTATGGTATAGAATGAGAGGGAGAGGATGAGGATGAGGAGCGGGATATAGCTTATCTTCCCCTCTGTCTTCTCATTTATCTGTGCTTTTCCCTTCTTTTCATCCAGATTTGTCCGCATAAGCATCATCAGTATGGGAATCATCAGGGATGCAAGCACAATGAGTGTGATGTTCCATGCCTTTTTAGAATCTGCATAAGGGGATAGAAGCAGCTGGGAGCCTGATGTGCCTATGCCCTGGATGAAGAAGAGGATGTTCAGATACGATAGTGAATTATTATCGCTGAAATTGTCCGAAGCGATGTTTATGCTCGTATTGAGCAGTGTCGATAGTCCGAGTGTCAGGAAAAAGCCTGCAATCAGGATGGAATATTCATAGCCGAAGAGAAGCAGGCATAGTGAGAGAGCCATCATGATGATGAAAAAGAACATGCTTTTCCTTATGCCGAGCCTGTCCAGTATATTGCCTCCGATTAGAAGGAATACGAGGTTACCCAGGTATGATGCGGAAACGATCACTCCTACCATCGCCTCGGAAAAACCGAAGGATGAGAGGAAAAGAGGGGAGAATACACCCCTCAGTGCATCGCTGGTGCCGAGAAGTACCATTAGAACAGCACATAGTGCAAAGAAGAGCTTGTTTTTCATTTATATTCCTTTTTTGTTGATATTATCATATTTAGTGCTTTGCGCACCAATCTTTTCTATTGACTATGGATATTTCAATTTGCTATATTTTCAAGGTAGAAATTTCAATGTAGGAGTACAGAATGTCCAAATCGCATAGAGGAACAGGAATCCGTGACCAGTTCAACAACGGTAGAGCAGAGTGCCCTGTATGTAAGAGAACAGCTATCAAATGCCTTTATGAAAGGGAGATTGATGGTCAGAAGGTCAAGGTTTGCAAGAGCTGCAACGCAAAACTCTCAAAGTAGATTATTTTGGGTTTTTATTGAATCAGCCTCTCTTCATGGGGCTGTTTTTTGTTAATTTATGAAAGTCTATTCACTGCTTAGGAAAAAGAAGATCGAGTCGCTTGTCAGGGCCCTTGGACTTGAGAAAGCCGAAGGGATTGTTGCAGATACCCCTGACTTTGAATATGAATGTGGAGTGAAGCTGTTCATCCCATCTGGAATGGATTCTTCCATCGACGGGATAAGATACGGAGAAGAAGATATCCGCGCCATGGGGGAGGATCTCTATGCAGATGCCTATAGTCCTTCAGTCGTCTTCAGCTACCATGATGTCGATACCGCACCCTTGGCCTACGCCCTTGCCCGGGAGTACGGACTTGATCTGCAGAGACTCGATGATGTAGAGCTTGAGAATGATATGTTCTATATTGCCCATGATGCACGTGATGTCAGGGCGATAATCTCAAGCCGCAGGGCACGGCTGAGAACCATTGTAATCTTCTCTTTCGACAGATATGATGACATGCATGCTCTCGCCTCTGCGTTCCAGAACGTAGACCTTTTGTTCCTGATTAGAAAAGGATCTTCTGATGAGGAGAGGCTGAAGAAGGCACTGGAGAGGGTGGTCTTCTCTCCTGTTGTGAAACGTCTTTCGGCTGTGATAGACATCAAGGGCATCGACGATGTCGTCCCTTATATCACACCAAGTGATGTAGTATTCGAAATAGAGCTTTCAAATAAGGAGGAGTAGGGCAATGAGAAGCATGACCGGTTACGGCTATGGGATCTACAAGGATGAGAACTACGTCCTTGAAGTCGAGATGAAGAGCTACAACAGCCGCTATCTTGAAATCCAGCACAACATAAGCTATACGCTCTCTCAATATGAGAACTATATCGACTCCCAGATAAAGAATGTGGCGAAAAGGGGGCACATAGACCTGAGCGTGCGTCTCAAGGTCCTGGAGGCATCTGTAAGTGTGAATGTCGACAGAGCTGCGCTGAAAGAATATATGAATGCCTTCTCAGTAATCGAAGAGGAGACCGGAAAGAGTCCTCTTTTTTCAGATTATCTGGGCTCGGATGGTGTTCTGACCCTTGTCAAGAGCGATGATGCAGAAGTCTACAAGAGAGGGCTGGACAGTGCTCTCTCAGATGCCCTCGTGATGCTTGACAAGGCAAAGGAAAGGGAAGGCAAAGGGACGTATGAAGACCTTTTGAGACTTGGCAATGATTTCAAATCTTCTGTGGATTATATAAACGGA
This sequence comes from Candidatus Ornithospirochaeta stercorigallinarum, assembly GCA_018711525.1. Lineage (GTDB taxonomy): Bacteria > Spirochaetota > Spirochaetia > Sphaerochaetales > Sphaerochaetaceae > Ornithospirochaeta > Ornithospirochaeta stercorigallinarum. The sequence continues at coordinate 39,125 of DVIF01000057.1, read as the reverse complement.
AAGAGTGCTGAGATAGAGGAATACTTTAAAAATCTCTTTACAGAGCGTTATAATGAGCTCGTAGCGGATAAGGAGATCGATGAAAGCCGTCTTGTGGAAGAGGTGACTCTGATGATGGTCAAGTATTCAATCAACGAGGAGATAAAGAGGCTTTACGTCCACATCAGGGAGTATTTCAACCTGCTTGAGAGTGATGATGCCGTCGGCAAGCGCCTCGATTTCCTCGCCCAGGAGATGAACAGGGAGACGAATACGATTGCCAGCAAGAGCAGCATGGCATCTATTTCAAGCATGACGATAGTCATGAAAGACAGTATAGAGAACATAAGAGAACAGTTGAGGAACATAGAATGAGGATTGCTATTTCAAGTAAGAGTGGTTGCGGAAATACTACTGTAAGCAAGCTTGTAGCCGAAAAGCTTGGCTGCAAGATGATTAATTTCACATTCCGTCAGATGGCCGAGGAGAGGGGTGTTGATTTCCGGCAGTTCTGTCAGATGGCGGAAGGTGATGACTCTATCGACAAGGAGCTCGATAGGAGACAGGTCGAGATGGCAATGGCGGAAGAGGATTGCGTCCTTGGCTCCCGACTTGCAATCTGGATGCTTGAAGAGGCCGACCTGAAGGTCTACCTCAAAGCCAGCGAGAAGACCAGGGCAGAGAGGGTTTTAAAGAGGGAAGGAGGCTCATTCGCCGATAAATACAAGGAGACGAAGGAGCGCGACGAGCATGACAGTGCACGATATGAGAGGATCTACGGGATCAACAACAACGACTACGACAAGATTGCAGACATCGTAATCGATACGGACTACAGAAGGCCGGAGGAGATCGCCGATCTCATAATCAAGGAAGCAGCTCAAAAAAAGAGATAGGGGATATCGACATAAAAACGATAATCAACTATATTAATATAGTTTTCTAATAAGGAGATAGACGTGATTCCACTCGATAGCTTGATTGATAACGAACAGAATGTTTATGAAATGACATGTGTTGCCATTAAGGAAGCCAACATCTATGCTTCCACAGATGTCAAGGATGAGATTGAGAAGGAAGGAGAGAAGATTGTCTCCTATGTTCTTGATAAAGCCCTGAAAGGGGAAATCAAATACAACAAGGGTGAATAAGAGAAAGCTTATCGTGCTTTTCGGTCCTACGGCGGTTGGCAAGACCGCCATGACCCTTGCACTGTTCAGAAAAAACTATGAGATAATCAATTCCGACAGCGTACAGGTCTATAAGCACCTTGATATCGCATCCGCAAAGCCGGATGATTTCACGCAGAAGGAAATAAGACATCATCTGATTGATATCCTTGAGCCTTATGAGCAGTTTACTGTAGGGACATACTGCCAGATGGCTGAGCATCTTGTCGATGACATCCTCTCACGGGGCAGCTATCCTCTCCTTACAGGCGGGACTGCTTATTATTTCAGACAGTTCCTCTACGGGGTCGCATCAACCCCTGAGTCGGATCCTTTCATTCGCGACAGGGTCAAGAATGAGATTGATGAGAAGGGGAAGTCGTGGGCCTACTCCTTTCTCAAGGATATTGATCTACAATCTGCAGAGCGCATAAATCCAAATGACATATACAGGATAAGCAGGGCGATAGAGGTCTACTACCAGAGTGGAAGGCCGCTTTCGTCTTTCAAGGTGAACACCACCGTACGCTCCTCGCTAGATCCCTTGATCATAGGTCTCCATCTTGAGAAGGCCGAACTGGATAGGAGGATAGAGAAGAGGGTGGATGCGATGTTTAAAAGCGGTCTTGAGGATGAGATCAGAGCCCTTAAAGAGATGGGTGCGGATCCATCATGGCCCGCGATGCAGGCGATCGGGTATAAGGAGTTCTTCATCCCCGGGCTTGACAGGGATGAGGTAAGGGAGAGGATAATCCTTTCCACAAGGCAGTATGCAAAGAGGCAGATGACCTTCTTCCGCTCCTTTAGAAACGTGAACTGGTTCTCTCCTGATGATTATGATGGAATCTCTAGACTCCTTGAGGCATCGGGCTATCCTCATTCATGATGTAGTCCACCCTGTATTCACCTTTTTCTTCGAATTCGGTTATCTTTGCACCGGTTATGTTCCACCATCCCCTGTCGTTCCATGTGAAATCGAATACCTGGGTGACTTCATTTTCATAGATGGTTATATATGTCGGGTTCTCTGTGTCCGTGCTGTCGTCCTCGATGTCTCCGCTCTTTGAATACGGGGTATACCACACTGAGTGTGCGGCTATGGTATCCTCATCGATTCTCTCCAGCTTTATATCGGTGACACCGTATATGACCGCACCTGGATTTATATCCGGCATTCCTGCATCAATCCATTTATCGATATCTACCATCGGGTTGTAGGCCTCATAGGCCATCCTCATGCGGCTGGTGACGTAAAGAGTCATCACCTCGGTCTCCTGTGGAACATCGGTCTTCTTTACAGCCGAGAGCATGTCATCGAGCATGAGCGAGTTCTGCGCCTCATAGAAGCTCATCACAACCCCTTCCTGATCCTCACCTGCCGAAACCGGGGGCTCAAGCAGTGCCGATACATAGTCATAGAGGAATGCAGAAAGGAAAGCGACTACGATAAGAGCTACGATCATCATGGTTCCCTTCTTCCTGAAGAATGTATTCCTTTTCGCTCCACTGTATGCTTTCTGTGAGAAGCTTTTATACTCCTCACTTTCCTCGAGCACGGCATAATCCTCTTTCTTCCTCTCTCCAAGGTTCCATTTGAGCATCTCGCTTCTGCTTATGAACCAAGAAAGGGCCTTCGCAGGGCTTCTGTTGCCCATGATATCCCTCATCTCCTGTCTCTTCGCATGAAGAATCAGGTTGATGAATCCGAGTGTCTTCTCATCAAGGCTCTCTGAGAGCAGTCCGAGTGCTGATGAGAGTGGAAACTCCTGGTACTTGTAGAGCCTGACATCATCTGAGATGTATGGAAGAGCACCGGTTGCGGCATAATAGAGCAGCTCGCCCATCTGTGCAATCAGACGGTAGTTGTCCTCGCTGTCACGTCGTATGAGTGCGTTTACCTCGCTGTTCTTCTCTTCAGGTCTCCTTATCAGGCTCAGTACATCCCCGATGTCAGGGGAGAGCAGGAAGACCCCGTCGTCCTCATAGATGAAAATCCTGTAGAGAGGGAAGACTCCCGTCTCAAGGTTGAGAAAATCCTTATCTGCACTTTCAAGTGCTATTGCGAGGTTCCTTATTATTTTCAGTGCATTGCCCCTGTGTGTCGAAGCAATGTGCTCAAGAGAGCAGATCTCCATCTTGTCGAAATAGACATATCTCTCAATGCCTTCATTATAGATGGCGCCATACTTGATATCCCTGACAGTCCCATCCTTGCATATGAGGCTGTCGTGCTTTTCCCCCTGGAAGATATGTCCTGGAAGGCTGTCTTCCTTTTCACCTATCCTTATGGCCGTTTTCTCTTCACCCTCTATCACGAGTGTCCTTATATTCGAATCATCAATCATCAGTCCACCTTCAAGCCGAGGATGCGCTTCATTCTCTCTTCTTCGACTTTCAAAAAGAGGTTCTTCTCCTGTGTCGGCAGGACAAGACCCTGCTTCGCATCCTTCGCTCTTCTCAGATATTTTACATAAGTATAATAAAGGTCGGCGCTTTTTTCATCCTTTGCCTTGGAATAATGCAGCGCTAGATGCGCCGCATCGAGGATTATGGAGAATGGAACCTCCTTTCCCTTCATTGTCTTGATTATCACATAACCGCCTGAGTAGTCCCTGACATGGACCCATATGTCGTTGCCTCTGGCATCATGGCGGAGTATCTCATCGTTTTCCCTGCTGTTCCTTCCGACTATGAGTGTGTATCCTGAATCTATGAAGGACGGGCCATGGTAGCGCCTTATGCTCTCTTCCCTTTTCCTGTTATCGTCAAAGGTGCTCTTGAGTTTCTTGATGTCGGGGGATGCGAGCAGCTTCTCATAGTAGGACTGCCTTTCGTCAAGGCGCTCATTCTCCTTTCTCAGCTCCTCAAGAGCAAGCTCATGGCTTTTCTTCTCTTTCTGGTAGTTCTTGTAATAGCGCTCAAGATTATCTCGTGGATTCAGTTCTGCCTTCAGAGGGATTGTGATGTTCTCATCCCTCATGTAGTCGAGCAGAGTGACTTCGCTCATCCCTTTTCTCACCATATGAAGGTAGGAGGAGAGGATATCGGCGATCCTCTTCGTCCCTTCAAAGTCCTTGGTGCTCTTGATCTTCTCTTCGGCCCTCTTGATATTCCTTCTTATCTCTCCAAGCTCCCTCTCCCGTGCCTTTTCCACTTCGGCCTTCAGAGCCTCGATGTTCTCATTCCTCCCTTTTTCATAGTAATAGTCATCGATGAACTCATTGAATGTGATTTCTTCAGGATGGACTCTTACAAAGAACTCCTTCTCAGGGGGAAAAGTCCTTTCTTCAAGGACAAGAGTACTGCCGCTCATCTCATTGCGCTTAGGACGACGGAACATCAAATCCTCGATAATGAGGTTCTCATCGTAGACGATTATGTTCGCACCCGGGCCGGAATAGAATCTGAAAAGGATGAAGAAGATCCTCTCTGCCTTGAGAAGCTTGAAATGAAAAGCCCTGTCCCATGGGGCCTGCCTGACTTCGATTATACGCGCTCCGATTATCCTGGACTTCAGGAACTGTGTAAAGCGCTGCATCGTACTGCTTTTCCTCCTCGTCCTTTTTGTAAGGGAGAAGTGTGCATCCTCTGTCGCAATCTCGAAATAGACATCATAAGCCTTCTCCTCCTTGTTGAAAAACGAGAGGGTGAAGCTGTGGTAGTCGCTCTCCCTTATGTCCTGTATGTAGCTGTCCTGGAATGGAATCTCAGACAGCAGCAGCTCCACTTCCTTGTAGTTAAGCATCATATCCCTCCGAATTCACCGACAAGATAGAATGAGCCCGTTATGAGGATGACCTTTCCGAGCAGGAGGGCATGCTCATAAGCCGTTTTTTCATCATGAATCAGATAGACCCTCTGATCCGGCTTCTTCATCTCCATCGCTTTGGCATATAGGATCTCCGGTTCGCTCTTCTTGAAGCTTCCAGCCTTCGTGATTATCAACTGATTGAAATTATCCAGCAGGACCGAGAGCATGGCCTCATAGTTCTTTCCCGCAACAGAAGAATAGACCACAACGGTCTTATTCCTCTCGTAGATCATGTTGAATGCAGAAACAAGGTTCTCCATGCTGTGCTTGGTATGGGCGACATCGAGGACTATCTTCCTTCCGTCCACCTTTCTTTCTTCGAATCTGCCTTCGATCCTGAGAGCCTCCATCGCCCTGACGGCATCACTAGTCATGAGGCCGAGGCATTTAAGAGCAAGGGTGGCCGTTGCATAGTTCTTTCCTATCTCAACACTTCTGAGCTTCGTCCTGTAGGTGAAGCTCTCCTCGTTGATACTGAATGAGGTGATGCTGCATTCCGCTTGCTCTTCATGCTCATATCCCCTTATCTCGTTTTTAAAGGAATGTATGGGACAGCCCAGGCTTTGAGCCTCCTTCTCGAATATGCTGTAGGCTTCATTGCAGACATCGCTGATGACTACGATGCTGTTTCTCTTGATGATCTTGCTCTTCTCCACAGAGATCTTCTCAATCGTATCTCCAAGGATGTCAGTATGCTCCATCTCTATCGGAAGAAGGATCTCCATGATGCTCTCTATTGTGTTCGTTGCATCAAGCCTCCCTCCGAGCCCTGTCTCTATCACCGCATATTCACATCCTGCATTCTTGAAAAGGAGATATGCATATGCCGTATAGAGTTCGAATGTGGTAGGTCTGAATTCAAGTGATGAAAGCCTCTCCATCATCTCGTTTGCAGTGTCGATGTAATCACTTTCCGGGAAAAAAGCCCCCGAAAGTGTGAACCTCTCCCTTACATCATATACATGCGGACTTCTGTATAATCCACATTTATGGCAGCAGTTTATGGCGACAGCGAGAATCGATGCCGTCGTTCCTTTTCCTTTGCTTCCTGCCAGATGAATCGTCTTGTAGCTCCTCTCCGGATTGCCGAGTCTCTTCAGCACTACATCCATCCTCTCAAGACGGGAGTCCCTGAGAGAACCTGTACTCGAGGATGACGGCATGTAGGAGAGGAAGAAATCATCCAGCTCACTTATGGTTTTCAACATGATGAAAAATATATGTTTTTTTTCTCAATCAAACAAGCTCCATCAGGTATAAGCCATATCGAGTGAAAATACTGTTTGGAAAACGCTTGTTTCGTAGTAAATGATGGGACTTGATAATGATTTAACAGATTATATTTTTACAAAGAAAACAATTAAACGTTTTAAAACAAAAAAACGGGAGAGGGAGATGATTTTGTGATTTAACAAAGATTTAACATGAAAAACCATAAAAATTTTACTTTGGTGCGAAAGAATCAGGGCCATAGGAGAAAAAAATGAAAAAGTTTCTTGTTACTTTGTTAGTTGCGCTTTGCGCTTTCTCAGCATTTGCACAGGGAGCAAACGAAAAAGCTCAGAGTGTAAGTACAGATGGATCTACAAGCATGGAGAGTGTTGTTCTCTCACTTGCAGAAGTTTTTGAAGAGGATACAGGAATCGTTGTTACATATAACCCGACTGGAAGCGGCAGTGGTATCACAGCTGCAGCAGAGGGAAGGGCGGACATCGGTCTTTCATCCAGGGCACTTAAGGATGAAGAGGTTGCTTCCGGTCTTACAGGCACGACAGTAGCTCTTGATGGAATCGCAATCATCGTAAACACGGAAAACCCTGTAGGCGATCTTTCTGTTGCTGATATCGCAGCTCTTTACAAGGGAGAGATCACAAACTGGGCTGAAGTCGGTGGAAATGATGCTCCTGTAGTCCTCATCGGAAGAGAAGCTGGAAGCGGCACAAGAGATGGATTCGAGTCCATTACAGACACAGAAGATGCATGCCTCTACAATCAGGAGCTTACAAGCACAGGTGCTGTCATCACAGCTGTCGTCTCCAACCCTAACGCAATCGGATATGCTTCCCTCTCTGCTGTGGATGAAACAGTAAAGACAGTCCTCGTAGACGGAGTTGCTCCATCCGAGGAGACAGTCCTCTCCGGTGAGTACCAGATCCAGAGACCGTTCGTATTCGTCACAAAGACTGATACACCGCTTTCTGAAGCAGCTCAGCAGTTCTTCGATTTCGCCCTCTCAACAGATGCTTCCGACGTAATCGCAGACGCAGGTGCGGTACCACTTGTATAAGGGATTTGAAATCGTATGAATCTCAATGAACGTATGAAAGTTCTCGTTTCGGGTTATAAAGCTAACCCGAAACGTCTTGTTGAAGACCTGATTCATTTTATTTTCCTCATCCTCGGACTGATTACAGTCGGATGTGTTCTGATCATCACGGTCTATCTTATCATCAGCGGACTTCCCGCGATTATTGAAATCGGACCGATTGAGTTCCTATTCGGTACGAAGTGGGCAAGTACGGCAGATGAACCTTCATTCGGAATTCTTCCGTTTATCTTGACGAGTATTTATGGTACTGCAGGTGCGATAATAATCGGAGTACCTATAGGATTCTTTGTAGCAGTATATCTTGCGAAGATGGCTCCCAGGAAGTTCAAGGAGATGATGCAGCTTTGTGTTGGCGTTCTTGCAGGTATTCCATCGGTTATATATGGTCTTGTCGGTATGACTGTTCTGGTTCCTGCAATACGATACATATTCAACATCCCTGATGGAGCAAGCCTTTTTGCAGCTATCATAGTTCTTGCCGTAATGATCCTACCTTCCGTCATCAATGTTTCGCTTTCAGCTTTGGAAGCAGTACCTCATGAATATGAGGAGGCATCCCTTTCCCTTGGAGCCACAAGTACCGAGACATATTTCAAGGTCACGGTTCCTGCGGCCAAGAGCGGAATCTTCACTGCAATCGTTTTAGGTATTGGACGTGCGATAGGGGAGGCCATGGCGATCATGATGGTTGCCGGAAACGTAGCCAACATGCCTGGACTCTTCAAATCGGTCCGCTTCCTTACAACGGCAGTCGCAAGTGAGATGAGCTATTCATCAGGACTTCAGCGTCAGGCTCTCTTCTCGATAGCACTTGTGCTCTTCGTGTTCATCATGCTCATCAACGCTGTACTTAACTTCTTAAAGACAAGGAGTCAGAAGATATGATAGAAGGACTCTCTACTAAAAGAAAAGTGTGGTGCGCCCTGATGAGGGTGCTATGCTATATATCGTTGGTGATTGTTGTCGCATTGACTTCTTTCATGCTTCTTTTCGTACTCTTCAAGGGCATACCGAGCATCATTGAAAATCCACGTATGCTCATAGAGACACCCAGCGTGAGAAGGGGTATCGACGGAATCCTTCCGGATATCATGAATACCATCTACGTCGTGATTGCAACCCTTGTCATGGTCCTTCCACTTGGAGTTGGAGCTGCAATCTATCTTACCGAATATGCCAGGAACAGAAGGGTTGTCGAAGTCATAGAGTTCGCAAGTGAGACCCTTTCCGGTATTCCTTCAATCATCTATGGTCTTGTAGGAATGCTTCTTTTCGTACAGTTCCTCGGATTTGGAACATCCCTCATGGCGGGAAGCTGCACACTGGTCATCATGAATCTTCCAACCATAATGAGGACGACTGAGGAGGCCCTCAAGACCGTCCCACAGAGCTACAGGGAGGGGGCGTTCGCCCTTGGAGCTGGAAAATGGAGGGTCATAAGGACCGTAGTCCTTCCGACATGCATAAACGGCATCGTTACGGGTTGTATCCTCACTGTCGGAAGAATCCTTGGCGAATCTGCAGCCCTTTTGTTCACAGCAGGCCTTGCCCACAGGCTCTACGGCTTCTTTGAAGGTATGGCGAACAGCGGAGCGACTCTCACTGTCGCCCTGTACGTATACGCTTCAGAGCGCGGGGATTTCGAAATCGCATATGCCATCGCCGCAATACTCATAATCCTTACGGTTATCATAAACCTCATAACCACTTACCTTGGAAAAATCATGGAAAGGAGAAACGGACAGTGAAAGAGATTATCCAAGCCAAGCACATGAATCTGTGGTATTCACAGATGCAGGCTCTAAAAGACATAAATATCGATATCGAGGAGAAGAACATCACAGCCCTCATAGGCCCCTCAGGATGTGGAAAGAGTACCTTCCTCAGGACACTAAACAGGATGAACGACCTTATCCAGGGGGTCAGGATCACAGGGGAGATCCTCTACGACGGGGAGGATATCTTCTCTCCGAAGGTTGATGTGAACGGACTGAGAAGGGACATAGGAATGGTATTCCAGAAACCAAACCCATTCATGATGAGCATATATGACAACATCGCATACGGGCCGAGGACGAATGGAATAAAGAACAAGGCCAAGCTCGATCAGATTGTTGAAGAGGCCCTCAGGAATGCCGCCCTCTGGGATGAGGTCAAGGACAGGCTCAAGAAGAGTGCGTTAGGCCTTTCTGGTGGACAGCAGCAGAGGCTGTGCATCGCACGTGCCCTTGCCGTACAGCCGAAAGTGCTTCTGATGGATGAACCGACAAGCGCACTCGATCCAATCAGCACAAGCAGGATAGAAGATTTGGCAATGGAGCTGAAAAAGGATTATACTATCGTCATCGTGACACACAACATGCAGCAGGCGCTGCGTATTTCGGACAAGACCGCGTTCTTCTTCCTTGGAGAGCTGATTGAGTTCGGTGATACCGAGCAGATCTTCTCCAATCCTAAGGAGAAACAGACGGAAGACTACATCACAGGAAGGTTCGGTTGATATGACATTCACACTTAATATTGATGAAGAAATAGCATCTCTGAAAAGAGACATCGTAAAAATGGCATCCCTCTGCGAGAAGGCTCTCTATGCGCTCTCCTCGCTGGTTGAGGGTGAAGCAGATGATATCAGGGACATCCAGAAACTCAGCGACCAGATCGAGAAGAGCCAGAGGGAGATAGAGCAGGAGTGCATGAGGATCCTTTTAAGGAAGCATCCTGTTGCAAAGGACCTGAGAAGCGTCTCTGCGGCACTTAGGATCATCACTGACCTTGAGAGGATTGGAAACAACAGCTTTGACCTTGCTGAGGCGATCACATACTGTGGTAACAGGGAGATACTTATCAAGATCGGACTATCGAAGATGATTGAACAGGTTTCCAGGATGCTCACCGAATCCATTGATGCATTTGTGATGCGCAATGAGGAGAAGGCGAACAGCGTCATCGCAGAGGATGACGTCCTCGATTCTCTTTTCGTCTCAGCAAAGGAAGAGCTCGTGAAAATGATCAAGACCAGTTTCGATGGCATAGAAGAAGCACCCGATGCCCTTCTTGCAGCCAAGTACCTGGAGAGGATGGGAGACCATTGCGTCAACCTCTCCAAGCAGCTTATCTGGTCGATATCAGGGGATATGAACTTATAGACTATGATTTACATACTAGAAGATGATGCATCGATTTTAAAGCTTGTGGAATACACCCTTTCCTCGAATGGTTATGAGGTGAAGGGATTCTCCAGACCGAGTGAGTTCTTCAATGCACTTGGAGAGACTAAGCCAGAGCTCCTTCTTCTGGATATCATGCTTCCGGAGATGAGCGGTCTTGATGTTTTGAAGAAGATCAGGTCAAGAAAGGATTATGACGATATCCTCATAATCATGCTTACCGCCAAGAGCAGTGAATACGACAAGGTCCTTGGACTGGATCTGGGAAGTGACGACTATATTGCAAAGCCATTCGGGATGATGGAGCTTCTGGCACGTGTGAAGGCCGCCTTGCGGCGCAGGGAGAGAAGTGGGCGTGCAAAGGATGAGAGCAGGTTGATCTTCGGTCCTCTGCTCCTTGACAGCAAGGCGCATATCGTCACCGTAGAAGGAAAGGAAGTGCAGATGACGCTCAAGGAATACTCACTTCTCAAGCTTTTGATGGAGAATGAGGGGATCTGCCTTTCCAGGGACAGCATACTCAATACCGTCTGGGGGTATGCCTTCGACGGGGAGAACAGGACAGTCGATGTCCATGTCAGAAGAATCAGGGAGAAGCTCGGCCCGTCCGGATCTATGATCCAGACTGTGGCAGGTGTTGGTTATAGGTTTAAATATGAAGCTCAGGAATAAACTTTTTTCTGTTACTACGATCATTGTGATAATCGCCGTTGTGATTACTGCTTTTTCCACAGTCCGTGCGATGTACAGCGCATTCGAGAAGGCTGTCGCCAATGAACTGTTGATGACTCTCCGTCTTGTCGATGGAAACGAGGAATACGCAGAGGAAATGGACTGGGGAAGCAGGAGGTTCACATGCATTTCAAGCGATGGAACGGTAGTCTACGACTCCCAGGCGGATTCTGAGATGATGGAGAACCATCTTAAGCGTCCTGAAGTACAGATGGCACTCTCAAGAATGGTTGGATTCGATGTGAGGGAGAGCTCTACACTGCTTGAGAACATGTTCTATGTTGCGATACTCTCCTCAGATGGCAATGTCATCAGGCTCAGTGAGAGCCAGAGCAGCATCTACTCTTTCATTTTCACATCAATTCCATATGTGACTGCGATAATCCTTCTTGTAATCATAGCTTCCCTCCTTGTTTCGAACAGGATATCCGAGAAGGCCATCGAGCCGATCAACAGAATTGACCTTGACAACCCGATGGAAGCAGAGGGCCTTTATGAGGAACTCAGTCCACTTGTAAGGAAGATAGATGAGCAGAACAGCAGGATCAAGAGCCAGATAGAGCTTTTGAAGAGGGACAGGGACGAACTCAATCTCATAGTCAAGAGCATGAAGGATGGTCTGATCATCATACGCAGCAACGGGGACGTGCTCATGATGAATGATGCTGCGAAGACCATGATGGGTAAGAATACGAATGAGGAGTTCAAGAGCCTGATAGAGCTGAGCAGGGAAGGCCTTTTCTTCTCCATCATCGAGAAAGGCTCTGCAGGAGGAAGGATAAATGTAGAGGGAAGGACCATCGAGGTCCATGCAGAGGTCGTTGAAGGGCTTGGATCTGCAATCCTCTTGTTCGATGTCTCCGATAAGCTTGCGCTCGAGATGAAGGAGAGGGAGTTCATCCAGAATGTCTCCCATGAGCTCAAGACACCGCTGACAAGCATCAGCGGGTATTCGGAGCTTATAATGAGAGACCAGGTCGACAAGGACCATATCAAGGAGTTCTCCACCCAGATCTACAATGAGGCGCGAAGGCTCTATCAGCTGATTGAGGATATAATGGCGATCAGCCGTCTGGATGAGGAGGCTGAGGTGACTCTTCAAGATATAGACGTGAATCTCATCGCAAAGGACGTCCTTGATTCCATCGCCAATCCAATCGTCTCTTTGAAAGAGGATTCGAGGCTCAGGATCAAGGGTAACGGAACCCTTGTTTTCGAAGCGATCTACAACCTTGTCGACAATGCCATAAAATACAACAGGAACGACAACCCGGTCACGCTTGAGATCGGCAGCAACTATTTTGCTGTAGAGGACCACGGGATAGGGCTCTCTCCATATGACAAGGAGAGGGTTTTCGACCGTTTCTACCGTGTTGATAAATCCAGAAGCAGGAAGACGGGAGGGACCGGGCTTGGACTGAGCATCGTCAAGAGTGTTGCAGAGCGTCATGGTGCTAGGATTGAAATCAACAGCACTTTGGGCTCGGGTACGATAATCAAGATGATTTTTCCTACAAAATAGTTCAAATGATTAATATTAACCATGGCTGCAGGGTGGTAAAAACAGACTCTTTTACATAAAATGTAAAACCGAATTAAAACAGATAGGAGTCATGTATGCCAAAGAAAGATAATCCGCAGCCATGGAATTTTTTAGATGAATACAGGGGAAAGGAATTCGAAGGACGCTGGCCTAATGTAAAGACCATGTTCCATATTTCAGTCCTGCGTTATCCTGATAACGATTGTTTCAGAGCCTTTTCTCCGAAAGAGATAAAATTCACATACAAGGAAGCAGAGAAGAAGATCAAGGAGGTATCATACTACCTTCTCAGCCAAGGGGTCCAGAAAGGGGATAAGATCGCAGTAAGCGGTAAGAACAGCCCTGAATGGGCCATAGCGTATCTTGGCATAATCTATGCAGGATGCATCGTAGTTCCTCTCGACATCCTCCTGAAGGACAGTGAGATGGAGACACTGATGAAATTCGGTGGTGTGACACGTCTTTTCATCGACGCAGACAGGATCAGGAACATAGATAAGGACGGATCGGTAGGCCTTATCGAGAAGCTCTCCTTGGAGCCTGATGATGAGTACAAGTATGTGCTCGACCTCGATGGAGAGGAAAGGGAAGGCTATGAGGCGAAGAGTGATGAGATTGTTGCGATTCTCTTCACCTCCGGCACAACCGGAACACCCAAGGGTGTAATGCTCACAAATGAGAACCTTGTCGCAGACTGCTATCTTGCACAGGGGAACATGAACATCTATTCCACCGATGTCTTCTATGCGATCCTTCCGATCCATCATGCCTATACGATGCTTGCCGTCATGTATGAGTCTTTCAGTGTCGGTGCATGTACTGTCTTTGGAAAGAAGCTCGTCGTGTCCCAGATCTTGAAGGAGCTGAGGGATGGACATGTTACGATGTTCCTTGCTGTCCCTATGCTTTTCAACAAGATGATCGCCGCCCTCATGAACGGCATCAGGAAGAAGGGCATCGTTCTTTACGGCATCATCAGATTTCTCATGCTCATCTCCGGGGCCATCAAGAAGGTCTTCGGTGTGAATGTAGGAAAGAAGATGTTCGGCTTCCTTTTAAAGAACCTAAGCCTTGAGAACAACAGGATCTGTATCTGCGGAGGAGGTCCTCTTCCTGCCTCCACATTCAAGATGTTCAATCAGCTGGGAATAGATTTCGTGCAGGGTTATGGACTGACTGAGACAAGCCCGATCACGCATCTCAATCCTACATATGCATACATTGAGAGCTCTGTGGGTAAGGCGATCCCGGAATGCGAGGTCAAGATAGTAGACCCCGATGATGATGGAAACGGCACGATCTACATCAAAGGACCGATGGTGATGAAGGGCTATTACAACAATGAGGAAGCGACGAAAGAGGTCCTTTCCGATGATGGATGGCTCAACACCGGAGATGTCGGACACGAAGACCAGAACCATTACCTGTATCTCACAGGAAGGGCTAAGAGCGTTATCGTCACCGATGGTGGAAAGAATGTCTTCCCTGAGGAGATCGAGGACCACTTCCAGCTGTATGATGAAATAGACCAGATATGTATCATAGGGTATCTCATCAACAAGGAGACAAAGGCTGAGGGAATCAGGGCGGTCATATACCCGAGTGCTAATGCCAGGAAAGCCTATCCATCTGAAGATGTGCTCAAGGCTAGGATGAATGAGATCATAAGCGAGGTGAACAAGGAGCTTCAGAGCTACAAGAAGATAACAAGACTGGATATCTCGGCAGAATCCCTTCCTATGACAAGCACCAAGAAGATAAAGAGAAACGAAGTCGTCAAACTCTTTAAAGACTGATTCAAGGCCCTCCACTGTGAGGGCTTCCTTCTTTTTTACTGAAATAGATTGATTTTACATGACTTTATTACATAAAATGTAAAAGTGTTAAGATAGGGGATTCATATATGTCGAAAAAGAGTGATGCAACTGCTTGGAGCTTTTTGGATGAATACAGGGGGAGGTTATTCGAAGGACAGTGGCCTGATGTCAGGACCATGTTCCATATCTCTGTACTCAGATTTCCTGATAATGATTGCTTCAAGGCCTTCTCTCCGAAGGAGATTTCCTTTACATACAGAGAGGCTGAGGAGAAGATAAGGGCTGTATCGAACTACCTGCTCTCACATGGGGCGGAAAAGGGGGAGAAGATCGCTGTAAGCGGTAAGAACAGCCCCGAATGGGCGATAGCCTATCTCGGCATAATCTATGCAGGGTGCATCGTTGTCCCTCTCGATATCCTCCTTAAGGATAATGAGATGGAGACCCTTTTGAAGTTCGGGGATGTAACACGCCTTTTCATCGATGCCGACAGGATAGGGAATATCGACAAGGACGGCTCTCTTGGTCTGATAGAAAAGATTTCGCTTGAACCTGCAGAGGGCTACAGATACATCCTCGACCTTGATGGAGAGGATAGGGAAGGCTATGGGACCAGGAGCGATGATGTCGTGGCGATTCTCTTCACATCCGGTACAACCGGAACTCCCAAAGGGGTTATGCTTACAAACGAGAACCTTGTCTCAGACTGCTATCTTGCACAAGGGTATATCGATTTCCACCCTGATGATGTCTTCTATGCCATCCTGCCGATTCATCATTCCTATACGATGCTTGCTGTGATGTTCGAGTCCTTCAGTGTCGGAGCCTGCACTGTCTTTGGAAAGAAGCTAGTGATGTCTCAGATGCTTAAGGAGCTCAGGGAGGCTCATGTCACACAGTTCCTTGCTGTTCCGATGCTTTTTAATAAGATGATTGCTGCTCTTATGAAGGGCGTCAGGGAAAAGGGAGTGCTCGTCTATGCCCTAATACGCGCTCTTATGACGCTCTCCGGTGCGATAAAGAAGCTCACAGGTGTGAACCTTGGAAAGAAGATGTTCTCCTTCCTACTTAAGAAACTGAGCATGGAGAACATAAGGACATGTATCTGCGGAGGAGGTCCTCTTCCATCTTCCACATTCAAGAGATTCAATCAGATCGGTGTGAATTTCGTACAGGGATACGGACTGACCGAGACAAGCCCTGTGACCCATCTCAATCCTCCTTACGCCTATAAGGAGAGCAGTGTTGGCAAATCCCTTCCTCAGTGTCAGGTGAAGATTGTGGACCCTGATGATGAGGGCAATGGTGTGATCTATATCAAGGGGCCGATGGTCATGAAGGGCTACTACAAGAACGAGGAGGCGACCAGGGAGGTCCTTTCTGATGATGGATGGCTCAATACAGGGGATGTAGGGCACCAGGACCAGAGTGGATATCTCTATCTCACAGGCAGGGCGAAAAGCGTAATCGTCACAGATGGTGGGAAGAATGTCTTTCCAGAGGAGATAGAGGATCATTTCCAGCTTTATGATGAGATTGACCAGATCTGCATCATCGGCTACCTCATCGACAAGGCGACGAAGGCAGAGGGCATCAGGGCTATAATCCATCCAAGCGAGAGCGCCATGAAGAAGTACAGGAGTGAGGATGAGCTTCAAGAGAGGATGGATGAGATAATAAGTGATGTGAACAAGGAGCTCCAGAGCTATAAGAAGATAACAAGGCTCGAGATCTCATCTTCTCCACTTCCCATGACGAGCACAAAGAAGATAAAGAGAAACGAAGTTGTGAGGATGTATGGGGATTGATCGCGGTCATTTGACTATTTCAAATCTCTATTGTAGATTTTAAGTATGGAATTGAAGAGTTATCAAAGGGCATTCCTTCGCTCACATGCGCAAGGACTCGACCCTGTTGTCAGTGTAGGAAAGGAAGGTGCCAGCGACAATGTCGTAAAGGCGTTGGATGATGCCTTGACGGCACATGAGCTGGTCAAGGTACGTTTTCATTCTTTCAAGGATGAGGTCGATTCCCTCTCAAGATACCTTGAGGAGAAGACGGGATCGACATTGGTTGCAACGACAGGCTTTACAGCCGTATTTTTCCGTCAGGATGCAAAGGATCCTGAAAGAATCTATAAGATCTGATTCATTTATGATTGCAGGAGACGTATCCTATCGTCTCCTTTTTTCTAAAATAAATATTTAATCTTGATTTTATTCTTACTATTAGTGTAAAACCTGTACTTAAAGAAATATTACTTTTAAGGTGTGTAAAATGAAAAAACTGATTGCAACCGTACTTCTTGCCTGTATGCTCTCTACAGCACTCTTCGCATCTGAAAGCTACATCGGTGCAAGTATCAATTCCAAGTTCGATTTCGGATTTGAAGAGTATGAAAACGTGAAGAAGGACTTCAGCGAAGGCTATCTCGGATTTGGTGTGGATATGGCCACATATTTTGGAGAGAGTGCAAACTGGGGTATGTCCTTGAACATCGACTTCAATTTCCCGCTGTATATCGCATCAAATGGTCATGCGATAACGAATTTCATCACGTGGGAAATCTATCCGGCATTGATGTTCAACTTCAAATATGACTTTACTGATGAGCTCTCACTTGAAAGCGGAGTAGGTGTTGCATTTGGATTCGGAATGGGAAATGCTGAGATGTTTGATGGAGAGGATTCCTATTACGATTATGAGCTGAAGTATCTGAGGTCTGTACTCGACATAATCGGGAATGTCGGCATAATCTGGAGGTATTCAGATGCATGGGCGCTTAGAGGTGGTGTGAATATTTCATACACTGTTCTGGATTCCTATACTGCTACCGGCTACAGGAATGGTCATGAGACATCGGCCGGAGCTGGAATGGCCCCAGGTTCGATTCTCTGCCCTGATTTGGCGGTCGAAGGCTATGTAGGTATTGCATACCTTTATTGATTGATCGTCGAACAGACTAAAAACTCTCCCAAGCTCGGGAGAGTTTTTCGTGCGTTTTCATTTCTGATGACTTATTTTCCCTGCTCAAGTGCAAGAGTCCTTGTTGTGATGTCGCAGACACTTGCCGGTCCGTAGTACTGGATGGCGCCAGGGTAGGTGTATGAGGTCTTCAGAGCCCATTCATCCCTTCTTTCCTCAAAGTATTTGAACGGCTTTCCATCGAGCTCTACAAGGGCCTTCCTTATTACAGGCTTCTGCTTTCCATGCCTCTGCTCGAGATTCATCATCTTCGTAATCGGCATTCCTCCAGCCTTCCATTCTGTTGCAGGCTTGGAGAGGTTCGTGATTGTCGATAGATATCCTGTATAGCCGTAGCTGATGAGCATGAATGCATTATAGCCGAGGCTGTAGCAGTAGTCTGCATCGAAATTGGAAGGGAATGCACATCTTCCCTCGTATCCGAAGAAATGGTTCAGGGCACTGAACTTACCTTTGTACTTTCCCTCTGCCTTCAGGGCTTTGAGCTTTGTCTCTACAATGCTGATCAGAAGCTTTTCTGTCTCAATCCTCGACACCTGTACGTTTCCATGCGGATCTCTGTCCATGAGAAGCTGCTTCTCGATGTCCAATGGCAGTATGGAGAATACGTTGAAGCTCTCCTTTGTGAGCTTTCTCTCCATGAAGGAATATTTGTCCTCCCATTCCGAAAGGGCATTGAACTCCTCTTCATTCAGAGCCATGACATCATTTAATTCCGAGATGAGCTTCTTGACCTCAGGTACGAATTCGATTAGACCCTCAGGGATGATTGCAACTCCGAAGTTCTCACCGTTCTCACTTCTCCTGACAACACTGCTGACAATCTGGTCTGCGATATCTGAAAGGCTCATCTTCTTTTCCTCCACCTCTTCAGAGATGAAGCAGATGTTCGGCTGTGTCTCAAGGGCGCATTCAAGTGCTATATGGCTTGCACTCCTTCCCATGACACGTACGAAGTGCCAGTATTTCTTCGCACTATTCGCATCGCGCTCGATGTTTCCGATCAGCTCGGAATACGTCTTTGTCGCAGTATCGAAACCGAATGATATTTCAATCACATCGTTCTTAAGGTCCCCGTCTATTGTCTTCGGGCATCCGATAACCTGGACTTTCGATCCATGGGCTTTGAAATACTCGGCAAGAACAGCAGCGTTCGTATTGGAGTCATCTCCTCCGATGATTACTACGGCATCGAGGTCATGCTTCTCGGCGACAGCCTGGGCGACTTCGAACTGCTCCTCAGTCTCAAGCTTTGTCCTTCCGCTTCCGATTATGTCGAATCCACCTGTGTTCCTGAATTCATTGATATACTCATCACTGAATTCGATGTAGTCGTCGTTCAGCAGTCCTGAGGGACCGTTCTTGAAACCAAGAAGGACATTGTCCTTCCTGGCCTTCTTGAGTGCGTCATAAAGTCCTGTGATGACATTATGTCCACCAGGGGCCTGTCCTCCTGAGAGAATGACTCCGACTGTGAGCTTTTTGTCCTTTGCATGGTTTGCACCCTTGCTGAAAGTCACCTCCCTCATCCCATACGTGTTGGGAAAGAGAGCTTTTATCTTATCCTGGTCGCTTACCGATTCTGTTGCTTCCCCTTCGACAGCCTTGATCTCTGAGATGTCGTCTTTCAGAATCAAGGGAAGTTTCGGCTGATAGTCATAGCGTGCAATCTGAAGTGGTGATAAATCCATCGTTTCCTCCTCTTTTCATGCCTATTCTATCTTATTAGCTTGTCCAAAGGCAACATTCAAAACAGCGGGTTTCCATTATTGTGCAAATCGAGGAATTATGTTTATCTCTAGATATGTTTACCCTATTTGTTGATGCAGACAGCCTTCCTATCAGACTACGTAGGATAATTCTTCAGAGGGCGATGAAAGAGAATATGAGGACGATCTTTGTCGCAGACAGGAATCTTAAGGATGTATGCTGCATGATCGAGGAGCATACGGCATCGCTCCGCCTTCCTCTGAGGAACACGCTGGATAAGACGGAGCTTAGGAAGATCAGGTCAAGTATTTCAATGCTCATCGTTGAGAGTGGTACGGACAGTGCCGACAATACGATCGTCCAGATGATAGAGGAGGGTGATATCGTAATCTCGCACGATGTCGGCCTTAGCGAGAGGGCGATAGAAAAGGGTGCTGTTGCCATCGATGACAGGGGGAACATCTACACAAGGGAAAATATCAGGGAGAGGGTATCGGAAAGGGAGTATATGAAATCCTTCAGGGAGATGGGCATAAACGATCTGAATCAGAAAAGCCTCAAGGAAAAGGATTATCAGAAGTTCTCAAACTCTTTCGATGCTTTGATATCAAAAAAAATATAAGACCGCCCAGCTACGGCTGATTTGGATTTCTGGGGTAGTATGGCATTACCGCAGCCAGGTCGGTTCAATAAAAGCTGAGAACAATTACATAAAAGCTTCTAAAAACAAGCTATAAAAGGAATAATGTAATTTCCATATAAGGAATGCCAGCTTCTATACTTGAATTCTACTCATTTAGCTTTCTTAGTGCAAGAAGAAAATAAAGTGAACGAATAAGAAAAAAATAATTACATGATTTGTAATAAGTTCAAAAGAAAAGGTGTTAGAAAAGAATAGTCTGGAACTCGTATTTCATATATTTAGAATGAAAGACCAGGATTTTACAACATACATTTCTTTTTCAGAATACATAAAATGTGCTAAGAAGGAGGAAATTTTGTTGACATTTATAAAATGGGGGGGGTAGAATCCTCTTAAAGGAGTTAACTATGAGAAAAGTATTCATCGTTTGTATTGCTCTTATGGCAATGCTTGTATTGTTCAGCGCATGTTCCTCCACCTCCGATACCAGCGGGGATGCGAAGATGTATCTTACGAGCTGCATCCTTCCTGGCAACCCTGGCGGAATGCCCGGGACATTCATCCTTCCAAATGGAACCAGGGTAGTCCCGAACAGTGCGATAGAAGAGGGGGATTATCTCTATGCGGCAGGGTTTGGAAAGATAACAGATACCACTGGGGCGATTGATTACATAGCATCGACAGAGACTGCCAATGCCATGATAACCTCAGCCGTCTCTGCTTATATGAACACCGCAGTCTCTTCCTCAACAGTGAGCAGGTCGACTACAGATTATTCAAGCTCATATGCTGGAAGGAGCCAGGGAGGTTCTTCAAGCACATTCACTGCAACCGAAGTAAGTGCAGCTCTTTCAGGACTTGAGGACTGCGGCTATGTACAGGGACCTGATGGCACTGTGTACATTCTCAAAAGGACCAATCTTGCAAATGTCATAGAGGGTTACCAGTCATCATCGGAAAAAGCTGCGGAAAGAGCTGGAAGATATGGGGACAGGCTTGTAAACAACTTCATCGACAGTCTTTTCTGATTCAGATGAGGACATCTTCTTGGAAAATGAAAGAGGCTATCATCACGCGATAGCCTCTTTTAATCTCATCATTTAGAAATCTGCGTTCTTCGCATATCTTGGATAAGGAATTACGTCCCTGATGTTCGCAACTCCTGTAACATACTGTACGGCACGTTCGAATCCAAGACCGAATCCTGCGTGTGGAGTACTTCCGAATTTCCTGAGCTCGAGATACCACCAGTAGTCCTCCGTCCTCAGCCCAAGCTCCTTCATCCTCTCTACAAGAACATCGTAGCGGTATTCCCTTTCGCTCCCTCCGATGATCTCTCCAAGGCGTGGAGCAAGGACATCCATGCCTCTGACGGTCTTTCCGTCCTCATTCATCTTCATATAGAAGGCCTTGATCTCCTTGGGGTAGTCTGTGACTATCACAGGACGCTTTGCAATGACCTCTGTCAGATATCTTTCGTGCTCGCTCTGGATATCAGAACCCCAGTGGACAGGGAAATCAAAACGTGAGTTCTCTTTTTCCAGGAGCTTTATGGCATCTGTATAGGTCATATGCTCGAAAGGAGAGTTGATGACATGCTCAAGTGTTGATACCACACCTTTTTCCACGAAATTATCGAAGAATGCCATGTCCTCTCCGTTCTTGTCGAGAACAGCCTTGAAGACATACTTAAGGAAGCTCTCAGCCACTTCCATGTCCCCATAGAGGTCGCAGAATGCCATCTCAGGTTCAACCATCCAGAACTCTGCAAGGTGACGGGCTGTATTGCTGTTCTCTGCACGGAATGTAGGTCCGAACGTATAGATGTTCTTCATCGCCATCGCATAGGTCTCTCCGTTGAGCTGCCCTGAAACGGTGAGCTTTGCCATGCGGCCGAAGAAATCCTTTGCGTAATCGATTCTGCCATCTTCCGTCCTCGGCGGATTCTCAAGGTCGAGGGTTGTTACCTGGAACATCTCTCCGGCCCCTTCACAGTCGCTTGCCGTGATAAGAGGTGTGTTGACATACACGAACCCGTTCTCCTGGAAGAACGAGTGGATTGCATATGCCATTGTGTTCCTTACCCTTGTGACGGCTCCGAAAAGATTCGTCCTCGGTCTGAGGTGTGCCTTCTCCCTGAGGAATTCAACAGTATGTCTTTTTTTCTGAAGAGGGTAGTCTGCTGGACATGGACCGACAAGCTCAAGACTCTCGACGCTGAGCTCCACCCCCTGTTCCCCTCCCTGGCTTTTCACAATCTTTCCCGTTGCCTTGACTGCGGCTCCCGTCGTTATCTGGTCAAGGAGATTATTGTCGGTAAACGTATTCTTGTCTATTACTGCCTGCAATCCCTTGAGGCATGAGCCGTCATTGATCTCTAAAAAACAAACGTTCTTTCCATCTCGTTTTGTACGTACCCATCCTTCTGCGGTAATCACTTCCTCTCCGGGGATCCTGTCTCGGATGGTTTTGATTCTCTCGTTCATCTATAATCTCCTAAAAACATTTTGAAAAAATTTATCATTACTTCATTCTTCGGTCAATATGAGCGTTGATGGTAATGATTAACTATATGGCATAGCATAATGATTAATATCCATTTGTCTCCTTTTTCCCATTTTATTTGTTGAGAATTATCCCTCTCTTGTCTAAAATCATATAGATATAGGGGAGGATTTGTTTGATTCATTTTCTTGTGCTTTCTTCTGGAAGTTGCGGTAACAGCTATGCTTTCTATGATGGCAGGGATACCATTGTCATCGACCAGGGGCTTACATACACCGGTTTTTCCAAGCGTCTGGATTCCCATGATATCCCGATCCAATCTGTGAGGGCCTTGTTCCTGACACATCTTCATCCCGACCACAGCAAAGGGGTCGGAGCCACACAGAGAAAGCTGGCAATCCCTGTCTATCTTTCCGATGTATCCCTTTCCATGAGTGAGAGCATAATCAGGAAGGAGAAGATAGACATCCAATCCATAAGAACATTCCATCATGGTGAGAGCATCGAGGTCAATGATTTCAAAATCAGTGCGTTCAGGTCGTACCATGACTGTCCGGGAAGTTCCTTCTATGTAATAGAGAACCATGGCAGGAAGATCTTCCTTATGACAGACACCGGGCAGATTCCATATGATGCCCATCAAGGAGCCGAAGATGCGGATGTGCTCTTTGTGGAAAGCAACTATGACAGGGAAATGCTGAAAAACGGTCCGTACCCCAGGAAGCTGCAGGCAAGGATATCCGGCGGCTATGGGCATTTAAGCAATGATGAGGCTGCTTTCTTTCTCAAGCAGCATGCAAAACTCAGGTCACAGGTATATCTCATCCACCTGAGTGATAACAACAACACCCCCGAATGTGCAAGGAGGGTCTCCTCCGCTTCCCTTAGAAGTGGAATCTTCCTCACTGTCTGTGAAAGGGGTGAAAGCTATGAGGGTTTTATAGATGAGTAGGAAGAAAAATGAGAAGAAGAAGGTCATAAGCGCAAAGGTCTGCAGGAAGGTCAGGCGGGATGATGGATACCGCATGAAATTCATGAGCGAGTACACATTCCGCAATTTCTATGAGGTCATCGAATCGAGATTCTCAAAAAGAACGATGTACAGTGTTTTCCGCAGTGATGAAAGCCTCACCTATGGGCAGTTCGCACACAATGTGAGGGCAGCTGCCACATACCTGTTGAAAATGGGACTTAAGAAAGGAGATAAGGTTGCCATCATGGCGGAAAGCTGTCCTAACTGGATGGTTGCATACGTAGCACTTGCCTCCGTCTCGATTGTCGCCGTCCCGATTCTTCCCGATTTCTCCCTGCTTGAAGCCGACGGCATCCTAAAGCACAGCCAAGCGAAGGCTGTCTTCCTCAATCAGAAGCAGTATGCGAAGATCAAGAGCAGTGTGGAGGAGAACGATCTAGAGCTTTTCAGGATCGAGGACCTCTTCCATATTCCGAAGAACATCGTAATAGAGGATGAGAAGCATTTCACACTCACCCCTGGAATCAGCATCATCAACACCAAGATAGAGCAGGGGGTTCTCGACCAGAATAAACCCAAGGAGGATGACCTTGCCTCCATCATATATACCAGCGGCACTACAGGCTCCAGCAAAGGTGTCATGCTCACACATTTCAACATCCTCAGATGCGCAGATCTCAATACCGATGTCTATGTGAAGGTCAACCCGGGGGATAAGGCCCTCTCCATCCTGCCGATGAGCCATGTCTATGAGTTCACAATCGGACAGGTCCTTCCTCTTCTGCAAGGTGTTGAGATTACATTCCTCGGGAAACCACCAGCGGTTTCCATCCTTCTGCCGGCCCTCTCTGAGGTCAGGCCCCATATCATGCTCACAGTCCCTCTTCTCATTGAAAAGGTCTACCGCTCTGCAGTAGTACCTGTCATCACGGGCAATGAGAAGATCAAGAAGCTCCTAAAATACCCTGTACTCGGAAGTTTCGTCTACAAGGTCATAGGAAGGAAGATCCTCTCCACATTCGGTCACAGGCTCAAGTTCTTCGGAATCGGAGGTGCACCGCTGGATGGCGAGGTCGAGTACTTCCTCTACCGCGCAGCTTTTCCGTATGCAATCGGATATGGTCTGACAGAGACGAGTCCTCTTATTGCAGGCTGCGGCCCGAAGAAGAGCATGCATAAGCTCTCATTCGTAGGAAAGGTCGTCGAGGATGATGATGTCATACTTGACGATAAGAATTCCGAAGGGGTCGGGGAGATCCTCGTGAAAGGGCCGAATGTCATGCAGGGATACTATCTTAGGGATGATCTGAACAGCGAGGTCTTCACCTCGGATGGGTATTTCAGGACAGGAGACCTCGGCTACATGGATAAAAAAGGGTTCCTTTCCATCAAGGGCAGATGCAAGACCATGATTCTCGGTCCTGCCGGTGAGAACATCTATCCTGAGCCGATCGAGAACCTCATAAACGCCCAGGAATTCGTCGAGGAGAGCCTCGTCGTGCCTTCGAATGGTGGACTTCTGGCACTTATAAAGATAGATATCGAACTGATGAGCAAAAAGCTCAAGATAGACATCGATAGTGCAAGGAAGGAAGCTGAGAAATATGTAAAGGAGATAAGGAAGACGGTGAACGCGCAGCTGAGTGCATACTCGAGGATCAGTGAGACTGAGCTTCAGAAGGAGCCGTTTGAGAGAACTCCGACCCAGAAGATAAAGAGATTCCTGTATCCGAAAAAGAAAAAAGAGGGGAAGAAGGATTAATTCTTTCTAAAAAACATTGTTTTTCTTATAATGAGTGCATGTTGGAAGCACAGGATGTAAGAATTAAGAATATTGAGAAGCTCAGCACTCCTAGGGAGATTGCTGAGCTCTATCCTCTTTCTGATAAGGACAGGGAGATGATCCTCTCTTTCCGAAAGAGTGTCAATGATATCATATATGGCAATGACAGGAGACTGCTTGCCATCGTCGGCCCTTGCAGCATCCATGACCCGAAGGCTGCAATCGAATATGCTCAGCGGCTGAAGAGGCTCAGCGATGAGCTAAGCCGTCATTTCTTCATCGTAATGAGGACGTATTTCGAGAAACCAAGGACCAACCTCGGATGGAAAGGGCTTATCCTCGATCCTGACATGGATGGAAGCGGAGATATCGATAAAGGCATCATGGTCGCCAGGAAGCTTTTGATAGATATCACCGAAATCGGTCTTCCTGTCGGTTGTGAGGTCCTTGATCCGATCATTCCGCAGTACATCGATGAGATCATGAGCTGGTCGAGCATCGGGGCTCGTACGACGGAGAGCCAGACACATAGGAATCTAGCCTCAGGCCTTTCTGTCGCAGTAGGTTTCAAGAACGGTACGAGCGGAGACTTGATGAGCGCTATCAATGCAATCAAAAGTGCTAGGGGGGAGGCCTCCTTCATCGGTATTTCGAAGGATGGTCTGAGCTCTGTTTTCAGAACGACTGGAAACGATGCAGGGCATCTGATCCTCCGTGGTGGCGAGGATGGTCCGAACTATTATGAGGACGAAGTGGAGGATGCAATCAAGCTCTTGAAGGAAAACGGGCTCAGGGAGTCCCTCATCATAGATTGCTCCCATGCAAACAGCAGAAAGGACTATACAAGACAGAAGAGAGTCCTCAGGAGTGTGATAGACCAGGTTGTGTGGGGAAACAGCAACATAAAAGGTTTCATGCTGGAATCCAACCTCAACGAAGGTTCGCAGAAGATACCACAGGATAAGAGTGAATTAAGATATGGTGTTTCCGTCACCGATGCATGTATCGGATGGGAAGAGACGGAAAGGGTTTTGAAAAATGCATCTTCCATCCTGGACAAGGCTGAAGAGGCAGGTGGTGTATTGGAGGTGCTCTGATGAAGGCGATAGTCTATCTTGCAACAGGTTTTGAAGAGGCGGAGGCGGTTGTTCCTGTCGATATGATGAGAAGGGCGGGCATAGATGTCGATATCTCCTCCATCGATGAGGAGAAGGCCGTAACGAGTTCCCATGGCCTCACACTTCTTGCCGACATGACAGTCAGCGAGAGTGATGGAAATGAATATGATATCGTATTCCTTCCTGGCGGTATGCCCGGTGCTATCAATTTATCACAGTCATGGTCGGTCAATCAGAGGATCATAAAAATGGCAGCAGAAGGGAAGATAGTAAGTGCCATCTGCGCATCCCCTTCTGTCGTCCTGGCCAATGCCGGACTTCTGGAAGGGAGGAAGGCTACATGCTATCCGGGATGTGAGAGCTACTCTGCAAAGGATGACTTCCTTCCTGACGGGGTTGTCGTTGATGGGAACATCATAACAGGCAAGAGTGCTGCATATGGCTTTGAACTTTCACTTAAAATAATAGAGGCGGCAATATCAAAAGAAAAGGCAGATGACACTGCATCTGCCGTATATTACGAGCGTTAGGCTGTAACTGCTGAAAGCGTCGAGGCCTTCTTGTTCCTTTCCATTGTGGAAAAGGTCTCGGAAATGAATTCCTTATAGAAGTTCCTGCTCCCTTTCTCCTTGATCTCCGAGGAGATAGGGATGTATATGAGCTCGATGAACTCATTGAGAGCCTTCCTGAAGTCCAGCTTCCTTCCGTAGACATCGCTCTGATACCTTCTGTAGCACTCGATGAGAGCATATACAGATGGGATTTCTTCTTTCTTAAATGCACCTTTGGTCTTCTTTTCAATCAGAATCTCATTGATCTTTTTCATACCAGCAAAACTCCAAAATTAAGATAACCTCTTTTTGTTCAACGAGAATATAATTCTTTCATCCACATATGTCAATAGCTGATGAAAATAATTCAATGCAATCTCGTTAAGTCTTTGTTAAAAAAGAAGATAAGTTGTACAAAAGCGACTTATTTCTGGCCTGCCTTGAGCAGATCCCTGATTTCCTCAAGGAGGATTACATCGTCGCTCTTCTTAGGCTCTGGTGCAGGAGCTGCAGCTGCCTTTGCCTCTTCTTCCTTCCTGCTCTTTTCTTTAAGTGCATTGAATCCTTTTACAACAAAGAAGAGTACGAGAGATACAAGGAGGAAATTGATGACTGCATTGATGAGTGCACCGTATCTGATTGCAACTTCTGCTGCTGTCTCTGTTGCAGGCTTGAGAATGATCCTCATCTCTGCAAAATCCATCCCACCTGTGACAAGTCCGATGACAGGCATGATGATGTCGTTTACGACACTGTTTGTGATTGCTGTGAATGCAGCACCGATGATAACGCCTACAGCAAGGTCGATTACATTACCGCGTGCAATGAATTTCTTAAATTCGCCAAAAAATTTACCACTCATTTGTTTTATTCTCCATTTAAATTTTCTAAATATTTTTATATATTATTTTGAAAAATATTAATAGGAAGGAAAAATGGAGTTTTCAGAAGGTTATAAAAGTTTGTTGAATCCAAAGGATACAGAGAAGGCGATAAAGCTTACAAAAGATACGTTCGAGAAGGAGCTTTCATCATCTCTTCGTCTTACAAGGCTTACAAGTCCGCTCTTTGTTGCATCTGGAAGTGGAATAAACGACGATCTCAATGGTGTTGAGAAACCAGTCGGTTTCTCTGTCAGCGCCCTTGGCGGCAGGAAGATGGAGATTGTGCAGTCCCTTGCAAAATGGAAGAGGATGGCCCTTGCCGACTACGGCTATCCGAAGGGAAGGGGAATATATACGGATATGAACGCCCTCCGCCCTGATGATACTGTCGATGCCATCCATTCTGTATATGTAGACCAGTGGGACTGGGAGAAGGTGATCGGGGACGAGGAGCGGACGCTCGAATGTCTCAAGACGACAGTCGAGGATATCTATGCAGCACTCAAGAGGACGAGCTTCCTCCTCTCTGAGACATATTCCATCCTCGAGGACTATCTGCCGGAGAGAATCACATTCATCCATTCCGAGGATCTTGAGAAGGAGTATCCCTCTCTTACACCTCAGCAGAGGGAGATGGAGGCAGCCAAGGAATATGGCGCTGTTTTCATCATCGGAATAGGATATCCTCTTAAAGACGGCATCCCTCATTCATTGAGGGCTCCTGATTATGATGACTGGTCTACAGAGACATCTGAGGGCTACCATGGGCTGAATGGTGACATCATAGTCTATGACAAGGTCAGAAACGATTCACTTGAGCTTTCAAGCATGGGAATAAGGGTCAATAAGGAATCCCTTCTCAGTCAGCTTGAGATGAAGAACCTCAACGAGAGGAAGGATCTTTACTGGCATAAGAGGCTTCTTGCCGGAGAGTATCCACAGACAATCGGAGGGGGAATAGGGCAGTCAAGACTCTGCATGCTTCTTCTTCATAAATGCCATATCGGAGAGGTACAGGCATCTGTCTGGTCTGATGAGACACGCTCTGAGGCTGAAGAGAAGGGAATATACCTTATATAATCTTTAGATATCACCCCTTTTCCTTAAATAGAGAGAGGGGTGTTTTCATCTGAAAAACAGATAAGGAAAACTGACAAGAGGAAATATTGAGGAATTTTTGAAAATTTTCAAAATAGTATTGACGTGATGGCTCGAAATAGGCTAAATTCTCCTTGTGCCAAATGAAAGGCCACTAGATATGCGGTCGTGGTGGAATTGGTAGACACGCTAGCTTGAGGTGCTAGTGCTTGAAAGGGCTTGGAGATTCGAGTTCTCTCGGCCGCAGATGACTCCTTACAATTGTAAGGAGTTTTTTTATATCAAACCGAGAAGCAATGTAATTACTCCCGATCCTGCCATCACGATTATAGGGCTTGGCTTCCATATCCTTAGAACAATGAATGCGAGGATGAAAAGTATCAAAGCAGCAGCATTGATTCCATTCGCAGCATCTCCATTGAAAACCGCCATGTTGAACAGTGATAGTCCTGCAGTTGCAATCATCGCAATTATTGCAGGTCTGAGTCCCTTCAATACGCTTTGTACAGCTTCAAGCCCCTTGAAACGATAGTAGATGAACGCAAGGAGGGTTACGATGATGGAAGAGGGGATTATGCATCCAAGAGTGGCGGCGAGAGCTCCGGGGATTCCTGCAACCTGGATACCAACGAATGTCGCACTGTTTATTGTGATCGGACCTGGAGTCATTTCAGAAATCGTTACGATATCTGCGAACTCCTGAAGTGTGAGCCAGGAATGGACCTCGCATGCCTGATGTTCTATCAGTGGCATTGCCGCATATCCTCCGCCTATGCTGAAAAGTCCGATCTGTATGAAGCTCCATATGAGTTCAAGATAGATCATTTTTCCCCCTCCTTTGCATCAGGTAGTCGAGATATCCGACAAGGCCGGCAATGAGAATAAGAATGATTATATTCAGATTTAGAAACTCCACCAGGATGAATGATAATACGAGCATGGATATCTGCAGCATCCTCTTTTTCTTGAGTATGTCCCATGCCATGGAGATGACGAGGTCTGCAATCACAGCGGCAACACCTATAAGCATTCCCGCCATCAGAAGTGAGACATATCTGTTGTCCCTGAATGCAATATAGAAATGCGATATGACCGATATGATTATAAATGGTGGGAGAACGGTTCCTAGTATGCTGATAAGTGCACCTGGAATACCTGCGACTTTATATCCTATCAGGATTGAGGCGTTCACCGCAATGGCTCCTGGGGATGACTGTGCAATTGCAGTAAGATCAAGCATCTCTTCATCATCTATCCATTTGAGATTATGCACGAACTGCTTTCTCATCAGAGGTATGATTACAAATCCCCCTCCGAATGTGAACGCACTTATTTTGAATGTCGAAATAAAGAGGGAGAGATATCTTCTGAGTTTTTCATTCATGTATGAATTATAGAAATTTTCTTCTCATTTGGGGAATATTCTTTTTCTTGAGGAAAAAATACTTTGATATAAAATGAAGATATGAAAGCTGTTTTGATTGGTACGGGATGGAGATCTCGTTTCTATTTGAGGATTTCCGAGCTTCTTCCATCATTGTTGGAGATAGTATCCGTATATTCATCCTCTCTAGAAAGGGCGGAGAAATTGCGCAAGGAAGGCTGGAGGTGTTTCTCTTCTCTGGATGATGCTCTGAGCCTTAGGCACGATGCCGTGATAGTCGCAACCGCCCGTGATGCCTTTTTCCACATAGCAAAGGAACTCGGAAGGAGAGGTGAGTTCATTCTTTCTGAGACATCATTCCTTCCTTTGAGTGAAGGACAGCTCAAAGAGCTGAGCAAGCTCGAAGGGGCCGTGATGGAGCAATATCCTTATGACCCGATATATGCAGCTTGCATCAAGGCATCTGAAAGCATCGGAGATATAGACCAGCTTCTTATCTCCGGACTGCATAACCACCATGCGGCTGCCATGGCGAGGGTAATCCTCTCCCTGGAGGATGAGGAGCCTGAGGAGGTGCTCTTCTTCGATCACCCATCTGCGATACTTCAGACGGGTGCAAGGGATACGATGATAATAAATGGTTCAAAAGAGCATTATGAGAGAAAGCTGAGGATATTGAAGTTCAAATCGTCCATTTTCATCAATGACTTCTCTTCAAACCAGTATCATAACTATCTGTTTGAGAAGAAGCTTGAGATAAGAGGGGAACTCGGTGTAGTGACTCTGGATGGGCTCAAGAGGGTGAATGCAGAGGGCTATCCCGTCTTTATTCCTTTTCTCGTGCACAGGGACACTTCGACATGGAATTCGAATATGACGATATCGCATATCACACTCGGTTCTGAGAATGTCTATACCAATCCTTTCTATCCTCTGAATCTGAATGATGATGAGATCGGGATTGCAACGATAATTAAGAACATAGAAGAAGGAAAAGAGTACAGAAAGATAAAGGACGGCATCGCCGACGCCGTCCTTGGAAAGCTTCTATGATCAGAAGATAATCGACCAGGTGCTTTCATATCCGTGTGACACTTCATCATCCGGAGTTACGACACCCATTGCTTTGACATATTCTCCGAGCTGTGTCGGAACAGGGGCCATGTCGGAGCCCAGGTATGTACTTGCAGTCCAGAAGCAGTCTGCTTCACTCAGCCCTGTTGCCTCTGCAAAGCCGTATCCTCCGCTTAAGCGGTATGAGTTGAGTGCAACCCTGATGCTGTCCATACCCCTGATGTCCGTGCCGTTGATCTCTGCTTTCACAACCCTTTCTCCTTCAGGCTTTGAAAGGTCGAAGATGTAGTCGAGTCCATAGAAAGTATCAACACCGTAGATGCTTGTACCTTCCTTGAAAGCTGCCTTGCCATCAGAGACGCAAAGCATGTCTGCCACAGTGCTCATCCATGAGTAGAGCTGCTCTCCTGTCATCTCTATTGCGCACATGAGGTTGTTCGAGTAGCGGTAGAGGAGGGACAGCTCCAGTGTCGATACAGTATCTCCATCGGATGGGACGAAACTGAGGGTTCCATCCTCGTTCTTTCCGAAGACAGCAGATGCAATCGATACTGTGGCCCCTTCGATTCCATCGCTCTCATAGTTCTGCCAGGAAGACCATATCTGCGCCTTATGTATGAAATCCATGAGCTTGTTCTGCTCGAGGACCATATCGTCGTTCGTCTTGCCCTCCGCCTGGGACCTGTATGCATTCCATCCTCCATCGAATGTTCCAAGAGGACTTGATGCCCACTCGTATGTGCTGATGTACCAAGGAGTCATTATTCTTGAGAGTCTCTCATCATTGGCATAGTCGGACAGCGGAAGAAGACTTGATTCTACACTGTATGATGCAAGGTCTCCATTCTCATCGAAATTTAGAGTGAAAACGCTCTTTGTGAGATTGTTTCCTCCTCCATTGACGAGGCTGAGTGTCTTTCCATCAAGGTCTGTGACACTCGTGATATTCGCTGTATGGTCATGTCCGTATATGAAGAGGTCGACCCCTGATGACTTCCTTGCTCCTGTTAGTGCCTGGGCCTCAAGCAGGAAGGAGGCTGTGACTCCATCATCCGTGCCTGCTCCTGAGTGTGCTGTAACGATGATGAGGTCGGGATTCTCCCTCTCTTCAACGATTGACACCCATTTGTTGATTTCATATTCAAGCAGCCCATCTGGATTCTCAAGGCTTGAGAACTGAAGTCCAGGATAGTTCGTCTCAAGGTCCCATGTATGGTTTGCAGCATTTGAAAGTCCGATGATTGCAACTTTCACACTCAGTCCATCCTCGAATTCTATTGTCCTTACTGTGTATGGATCGTAGAAAGGCTTACCGGCTTTGACCTCTTCAGAGTGGACATTCAATCCATCTTCTTTCAAGACTATGTTTGCAGCAAGGACGTCCATCCCCATCTGTTCTGCATACATCGCCTGCTGATTCCTCATCTCAGGCAGGAAATTGAACTCATGGTTTCCCATTCCCCATACGTCATAGCCGATATAGGCAAGTTCCTCGATCATCGGATTGACTCTGTCCGGATGATAGTTTATCGCATACTGGGCTGTGAGGTTCCCTTGGATGGTATCACCATTGTCGATGATTATCATATCATCTCCAAACTCATCGCGTACGCTTTCAACCGCACTTGAGACTCTGAGCATCGAGTCCGAATACTCTCCTTGCGTCGCCGCATCCAGAGCTGTAGAGCGTCCGTGCATGTCGGTTGTAGAGAGTACAACCATCTGATGCGTAGCAGCAAAAAGGGGAGAAGAGATGAATAACAAAGCGATAGATAGAATAACAAACAGTTTTTTCATTTTTATTCACTCCCGAATTTAGTTTTTCATATACTAACATATGAGTTGAGAATTTACGAAGAAAAGTTGTATATCCAAAAATTGAAAATCTTTTGAATTACTATTTACAAAGTTTGATTTATCAGCTATAAAGATTAAGCTTGTGATTTAAAGCATATGGCAAGATAGCTCAGTTGGTAGAGCAACCGGCTCATATCCGGTCGGTCGGGGGTCCGAGTCCCTCTCTTGCTACCTTTGGACTGGTTTAATTCCAGTCCTTTTTTTGTTCAAAAAAACTCCCAGGTTATTTTGAACCTGGGATTACCTTCATTGTCTTTCTTCTTTTAAATAAGAACCAATGTAAGAATGAATGTGAAGATGATTCCGACTACACCCATGATGCCTGTGATTGCAGACTGTGTCCTGTATCCATCTTCCATCTTGATCTTTCCGAAGTTCGTTACAACCCAGAAATAGGAATCGTTTGCATGTGAAACAGTCATAGCACCTGCTGCAATCGCCATAACGGTGAGAACACCTGCAAGAGGAGTGTTCAGACCGAGGAGGTTCATCATGCTGCCTGGATCTGCGATGCTTCCCATGATACCTGCAGTCGTTGTGAGTGCTACAGTGGAAGAACCCTGTGCCGTCTTGAGGATTGCAGATACGATGAACGGGAAGAAGATTCCGATTGTTGCGAGAACAGATGCGTGCTCCTGCATGTAACCTACGAAACCTGCTTCGCTGATGACCTTACCAAGAACTCCACCGGCTGCTGTGATGAAGAGGATAGGGCCTACGACCTTGAGGGTGTCGTTCGTGATGTCATAGAACTGACTTGTTGTCTTTGTGCTGATCATGAGGATGACAGCGAAGATGACACCGATGGTAAGGGCGATGATAGGTGTCCCGATGAAGTTGAGGAATACATCGACTGCTCCTGTCCATCCTGCCATATCGGAAATCGAACCGAGTGCCATTGCTACGATAGGTACTACGATTGGCGCAAATGATAGGAAAGCACTTGGAAGCTTGCCGAAGCTCTTGAGAAGTGCATTGTAGCTTTCCTCGCTCTTATCCTGCATATCCTCTTCCGTCTTGACTTTCTTTCCAATGTAGTTCGCATAGAAATAAGCAACGATGAGACAAGGGATTGAGACAAGTGCTCCGATTCCGATTACAAGGAGAAGATGATTGCCGACTCCAAGTGTGTTTGCCGCAGCAATCGGGCCCGGTGTTGGTGGAATGAATACGTGGGAGGTGTAGAGACCTGCAGAAAGACACATAGACATTGCTACAGATGAGTAGCCTGTCTTCTTCTGAAGGGAGCTTCTGATCGGATCGAGGATAACGAATCCTGAATCACAGAAAACAGGGATTGAGACGATCCATCCCATGATCTCCATTGCAAGATCCGGATGCTTCTTTCCCACGATCTTTACGACGACCTCGGCAAGTTTCAGCGCACCGCCGGTCTTCTCAAGGATTGAACCGATGAGAGCTCCGAGGATGATAACAATACCAATACTTGTGAATGTGCCGGAGAATCCCGCACCGAGCATGTTTGGAATTGATGTAAGTGGAATTCCTACGATGATTGCAAGAACAAGGGAAACCCCCATAAGTGCAAGGAATGGATGGATTTTCCACTTTGAAATAGAGACAATGATGACTGCTATTGCAACCAGCAGGGAAATCATTAAGCCTATGCCTGACATATAGTCCTCCTTAAAACATTTTTGAGTTATTTTAAGTCCTGAGATATGCAGCAGTAAAGAAAAATTTTATCTTAGTTATTCTTTTTAAGCATAAGCAGAGAAATATAAACTATCAGAGAAATTATGATTGTTAACAACATGTTAAGAAGTTTTCAACCATACAAGTTTTTCGTTATTTTGTCTAACTTTGTTTATTGTTTCAATGTGGTGGTCAATCCTCAGAGGTATGATTGCAAGACTTTCCTCAACTCCTACATCAATGACAATTGCATCAAGGTCATGTCTGATTGCATCGAATGCGTGAGCCCTGTCGGTCAGGGCAAGGTAGGCGCTTGCAATGGAGTGGAGCACTTTCCTGTCATACTCATCTTCAATCGTAACAATTTTTTGAAGAAATACATCTATTTCGCTAAGCAGTACGCTTTTTTCAATCTTCCCTGAGGCATATGCTTTTGCTGCTGAATTCAAATCTTCGATGAAGCCACAATCTGAGAACCTCCCGATAGCATATGCACATGGTTCTTTTACGAATTCAAAAAGAAATCTCCTAAGGGTTGGAACATCAAGTGCGTCTATTTCATCTTTCAGCCTTACGAGCTTCAATCTTTTCAAATCATCTTTGTCCATATAAAGAATATAGCTCTGAAAAACACAAACGTAGATAAAATGTGGATGTAGATTCTGTGAGCACGGTTTCTACTCCTCCTATTTATTTTTGAAGGAACAAAATAGGAGGAATATATATATCTTAAAGAACTGTGTTTTTCAGAATGCCAAGGCCTTCGATCTCACACTCTATGACATCACCTTTTGCCATCGGGGAGACTCCTTTAGGTGTCCCAGTGAGTATTACATCACCTTTTTCAAGTGTCATCACAGATGAAAGAGAGCTGATGAGATAATCGATTTTGAATATCAGCAGGCTTGTGTCGGCATCCTGCATGACCTTGCCGTTGAGTCTGCTCTGGATGTGCAGGTTCCCGGGGTTCACCTCATCGGAGATGTACGGTCCGATCGGCATGAACGTATCGAATCCTTTGCAGATGGTCCATTGCCCACCTTTCTCCTGC
This sequence comes from Candidatus Ornithospirochaeta stercorigallinarum, assembly GCA_018711525.1. GTDB lineage: Bacteria > Spirochaetota > Spirochaetia > Sphaerochaetales > Sphaerochaetaceae > Ornithospirochaeta > Ornithospirochaeta stercorigallinarum. The sequence continues at coordinate 3,306 of DVIF01000057.1, read as the reverse complement.
AAGTCCCTGGCAGTGACATCGTTGGCGATCGTATAGCCGAGAACATAGGAGTATGCATCTTCGATCTTAACATCCTTTGCTTTTCTTCCTATCACCACGCATAGCTCTGCCTCGTAATCGACTCTCTTGGACATTTCGGGTCTTATTATGTGCTCCCCTGGGTTTAAAAGGGCGGTGGTAGGCTTGATGAAGACTACAGGTTTTTCAGGTCTATCCATCTCCAGCTCTCCGATATGCTCCCTGTAGTTAAGTCCGATGCATAATGCCTTGCCGGGGCTTACAGGGGAGAGAAGACGTACATCCTCCAGACGGACCTTCTCATCCGTCTCGAATATGCCGTCGAGGAAATTCCTCTCAAGTACTTCAATTCCTTCCCCTTCGAGAAGGCCGTATCCTATCCTACCGTTTTTAATGAATCTGACGTATCTCATATGTTCCTCTTTAAAATCAAGAATGGACAGATATCGTAAAAGCCGATTTTCCTGTATGCTTGCGAGATCCTGGAGTCATTATAGAACAAATAGACCGTTTTTTCAGCCTTGTTCATCTGAAAGTAGTAGGATATCGCCGCCTTTATGTTCCTGCTTGCATACCCCTTGTTCCTGTATTCTTTCAGCGTTCCCACACTTGCTATGAGCCCTGAGTTCATGATAAGGGCAGAGACGATCTTTTCATCTGCTTTTACCGCAGAGGAGAAGTGTTTTGAGTCCCTCTCCTTGAATTTCGACATCATATCCTTATACGTATAGTAGTTCCTGTATTCATCAACACTCTGATAGAAATCAAAAAGTGCTGCATACTCCTTCCTTGTTGAAAGTATGTTGTTTCCCTCCACATGGCTGAATGATTCCCTCTTTAAAGCCATGAGGTTCTCGATTTTCATTTCACTTGAAGAGATCTCTTTGAGAAGCGTGATGCTGCTTTCTCCCGGAACGATGACCATCCTCGATTTCATCTGTTCCAGGACGTTCCTCAGCTGCTTGTCAGGAGACGGGGAATAGGAGAGGGAGATGATAAGCCCTCTGATGTTCAATATGTATGTTCCCTTGAACTCGAAAAGCTCATAGTCGTATTTGATTCTCAGACGATCAAGATATGAGAGTAGGAAGTGGTTCTCATCTTCATTCTCCCCGAGCTTTTTCCGTATCCCTTCCAGTTCGTCGGCTGAGATTGTCTTCAGGTCATGCATTTCAAATTGATTATATATAAATCCCCTCCGGTAACAAAGTACAAATTACTATTCACGGAATTTTACAAATCAATTATAATTCAATGGAAATTCAAATAAGGTGGGTAAAAGTGAAAAAGAGATTGATTACTTCGGCTCTTCCATATGTAAACAATGTCCCTCATCTGGGAAATCTCACACAGGTGCTTTCCGCAGATGTCTTTGCACGTTTCTGCCGCTCAAGAGGGTATGAGACACTCTATATCTGTGGAACTGATGAGTACGGCACTGCAAGTGAGACAAGGGCAATGCAGGAAGGGGTGAGCCCAAGAGAACTATGTGATAAGTACCATGAGATCCATAAGGCGATCTACAAATGGTTCAATATAAGTTTCGATTATTTCGGCAGAACAAGCACCGAGAAGCAGACGGAGATCGTACAGCATATATTCAATAAGGTCGATGAGCATGGATATATATCAGAGCGAGAGATGACACAGCTCTATTGCCCTACATGCGGGAGGTTCCTTGCAGACAGGTTCGTAAACGGTGAGTGTCCTAACTGCCACAGCACCGATGCCCGTGGCGACCAGTGCGACAACTGTGGAAAGCTTCTCGATCCGACAGAGCTTATCAATCCGAAGTGCTCTGTCTGTGGTTCGACTCCGATAGTCAAGACCACGAAACACCTCTTCATCAACCTTCCAAAGGCCCTTCCTCTCTTGAAGGAGTGGATGGACAAGGCTTCAAAGGAAGGCTTCTGGGCGAACAATGCAATCCAGATCACCAATTCCTGGATTCGTGACGGCCTTCAGGAGAGGTGCATAACACGTGATCTCAAGTGGGGTATCCCCGTTCCAAAGCCCGGGTATGAGGATAAGGTCTTCTATGTATGGTTCGACGCACCTATAGGGTACATCTCCATCACAGCCAATGCCGTAAAGGACTGGGAGTACTGGTGGAGGGACCCTGAGAACACGGAGCTCTTCCAGTTCATAGGCAAGGACAACATCCCGTTCCATACAGTCATCTTCCCCTCATCCCTTCTTGCAACAGGGGAGAAGTGGACGATGCTTCATCATATGAGCAGCACCGAGTATCTTAACTACGAGGGGGGCAAGTTCAGCAAGAGCAGGGGAATCGGAGTATTTGGAAATGATGTCGAGGATACAGGAATCCCTGCGGACTGCTGGAGGTTCTATATGTTCTACAACCGTCCTGAGAAGAGCGACTTCACTTTTACATGGAAGGATTTCCAGGACAAGGTTAACAAGGAGCTTATCGGCAACCTTTCAAATCTGGTCAACAGGACGCTCTCATTCATCAAGAGGTTCTATGACGGGAAACTTGAATCTCCTTCATTCGATGAAGCTCTGATGGGTGAGATAAGAAAGAGGGAGGAGAGGATTACAGATCTTCTTGAGCATGCTGAGGAGAAGGATGCACTGCATGAGATTTTCGCTCTCTCCGATCTGGGAAACAAGGCATTCCAGGATGCCGAACCATGGAAGAAGAGGACTGAAAATCCTGAGGAAGCTGTAAGACTGCTTTCAACGCTCTATTTCCTCATAAGGGATCTAGCTGTCATGGTCACACCATATATCCCTTCGACGGGAGAGAAGATTCTTTCCTTCATTGGAAGAGAGAACTCTTCATGGGCTGATATCGGCACGAGGGAAGGGGAAGTGAAGGTCGAGAAGATCGAGCTTCTCTTCACAAAGCTCGAGGACAAGCTCATTGAGGAGCTTAAAGCAAGGTATTCAGGCTCCCAGGCTGAAAGAGAGGAGAAGAAGGAAGAGAAGAAATCCTCTAAAGGCAAAGAAAAGGAGGAGAGCATCACAGAGCAGTTCAAGAAGAAGGTGATACTCAAGGTCTCCAGGATAGTTGATGTCCAGAGGCATCCTGGAGGGGACAAGCTCTACATCCTCCAGCTCGATACAGGGGAGGGGGAAAGAAGGCAGATAGTCTCCTCCATCGTCCCGTACTACAAGGAGGAGGAGCTGATGGGGCGCAACATAATCCTTGTATCTAACCTCAAGCCTGCGAACTTCCGGGGAGTGAAGTCCAACGGGATGCTTCTTGCCGCAAGCGAGAAGGATGACACGGAGCATAGGACATGCGAACTCATATTCGCAGAC
>DVIF01000056.1 GCA_018711525.1 Candidatus Ornithospirochaeta stercorigallinarum | reverse complement strand
CCAAAAGAAATTGATATTATTCCGGGGCTCAATTCCTATGTGCACACGTCCTTTTCCAGTCATCAGAGACTGATCTGCTCGTGACAATTCCGTAACAGCCGTTGATATGCCTTCATCACGATGACAACAGCTGCAAGGACATCCTAATCAGCGTTGCCAGGCAGAAAGCTTGAACCCGAAACACAAGTTCTCGAACAGAATAAAATGCCGCAGAATCTGCGGAATGTAATTACGGTCAGTATTTCAGGCCGCCGGTTTCCCTGCGGCCATAAGGAAATTCACCACCCCAGAGAGGAGCTTCTTGCATCAATAAAGCGGGTATAGATACCGTTTTCAGCAAGGAGTCTTTCATGTGTGCCTTTTTCTGCAATCCGGCCATCTGATATTACAATTATCTGGTCAGCGTTCATGATTGTATTGAGGCGGTGTGCGATTACGATGAGCGTCTTGCCCTTCACAAGTTCGCTGATCGCCTCCTGAATGTACCTTTCATTATCCAAATCAATGCTTGCGGTAGCCTCATCAAGTATTACAATCGGCGCATCCTTGAGAATGCATCTGGCTATAGATATACGCTGTTTCTCCCCTCCGGAAAGGGAAGCTCCACCTTCACCTATAATCGTGTCAAAGCCATCAGGAAGAGACATTATGAAATCATAGCATCTGGCCTTTTGGCAGGCTTCGATCACCTCCTCTTTTGTGGCATCCGGCCTACCCATCACAATATTGGCATAGACCGTATCCTGAAAAAGATATACACGCTGGAAAACCATGCTGATCTGTTTCATGAGTTCAGACAAAGGCAGATCTCTTATGTCAACGCCTCTTACCATGATGCTGCCATTATTTATATCCCAGAAACGGGCAAGAAGGTTTGCAAGTGTAGTCTTACCTCCGCCGGAAGGTCCGACAAGAGCAGTCATGGTGTCTTTCAAAGCAGTAAAGCTTACATCATGGATGGTCTCCTTATCCTCATAGGAAAATGAAACATGCCTGAACTCAATCTCAGGGCCTTCTGTCACAGCTTCTATATGTTTCCTGCCTTCATCTGGAAGAGTCCTCTCCTCAAAAAGGGCTTCAATCCTGTCAAGACAGCTGGACATGACAGTAAGGCGCGAAGACTCTGCATAGAGTGTCTTGAGAGGCACAAATATGGAAAAAGCGAACAGCATGGCTCCGATAAGATATGGCAATGTTATCGTGCCTGAAGCAAAGAGGATGAATGCAAGCGCTATTACACCAGTAATGCCTGCTGTATAAAGCGCATTATGCAATACCATCCACGGCACCTGCGATGATTCATATCTGAGAGCTGCCCTGCATGTCTCTTCGATATTTTCCGTCAGCTCTTTTGATTTCTCCCCTGTAAGATTGTAGCTCTTGATGATCCCGATTCCTTCTATATGGGAGATGACGGCATCGGTAAGCTTTTCGTTCTGCTTCTGTCTTATTGCGGCATGCTTCAGGCTTGAAGTGTTCATGAAATGCGCTGAAATTACCACAAGGAGACTCACAACAGCCGTGAGCAGACCTATTCTCCAGTCAAGGAAGAACATGAAAAGATTGATTACGATGGCAGTGAAAGCATTGGAAAGCATTTCAGCTATTGACTGCATCACGTTCTCTTCCACAAAGACCATATCAGAGCTGAGGACAGAACTTATTCGTCCGATATTGCCAGCCGTAAAGAACCCCATGGGAAGCTTGCGCAGCTTTTCGCCCAGAGCAATGCGCTTATCTGCAAAAATCTTATATCCTGCAGTACTCTGCATCTGGTCTGAAAGCCTTGTGGCCGCAATATTGAGCAGTACTGTCATGACCATTGCCAAGAGATAATTCCAGCAGCCCCTGATTGTTATTGTCCCGTCATAAAATGAAGAGAACATCAGGAAGCCAAGAAAAAGCGGCATCATGACACATACACCTTTTATGAATGCAAAGACAGCAGCAGACAGCACCCTGTTCCTGTATGGACCGGAGAACTTCAATATTCTGATAAAGAACTTAGTCATCTTTCCACCTCCCTGTTTTTCACATTCCAGGCGATGCTCTCCTGGCTTATCTTCCACAGCCTTGAATAGGTCTCATTCGTCCTGAGCAGGTCTTCGTGTCTGCCGTTTCCCGTTATCCTCCCATTCTCAATCACATAAATGCAATCAGCATTTCTTATAGAGGAAATACGGTGTGCGATTACGATCAGGGTCTTATTCCTGACAACCTCTGAAATCGCCTTTTCCATCTTCTCCTCATTCTCCGGATCTGCGAAAGCCGTGGCTTCATCAAGAACAACAATCGGGGCATCCTTGAGAATCGCACGTGCGATGGAAATCCTCTGCCGCTCTCCTCCAGACAGCTTCGTTCCACTGTCTCCGGCCATAGTGTCCATGCCATATTCAAAACGGGAGATGAAATCGAGACACTGGGCCTTTTCTGCAGCTTCCAGCACTTCTTCATCACTTACACCTGGTTTACCGATTCTGATGTTCTCTTTAATGGATGTATTGAACAGAAACTGCTCCTGAGACACAAAAGATATCCTCTCATTCAGTGCTTCAAGCGACATGTCTGTGATATCCTGACCGCCAATCGTAATGTGCCCTTTGCTGACGTCGTAATAATGCACGATGAGTTTCGCAAGCGTGGACTTTCCCGCACCTGACTCTCCCACAAAGGCAACAGTCTCGCCTTGTCTTATATTGAAGCTGACATCTTTTATCACCTCATCCTGTCCATATGCGAATGAGACATGGTCAAAGACGATATCATCGTTCCTGCCTGAATAAGGCTTGTCACTGCATATCAGACTTTTTTCATTGACTGTGTTTTCAATTTCATCAAGCTTTCGTCCGACCTGAGCAAGAGAAGGAATGAATCTGATTGCCTTTAGCAGTGGTGTTCCAAGACCGAATGACAGGCATAGGACAAGAATAAGATCTGAAAGGGTTGAGTATCCGTGAAGCACGAGCATGGCACCAAACGGCAGTGAGAAAAATGCGGGACAGGCAAAGATGCCAGCATAAAGTGCCATCCAGGGCCAGCAGGCTTTATACCAGTCGAGAGTGAAGTCCCGGTACGCCTTAACGTCGTTCTGATAACGCTTGTAAGACTCACCGTCCTTGTTGAATATCTTAACGACTTCCATGCCGTTGACATATTCTATGATCGTGGAGTTCATCACCTGAGCGGATCTGTAGTAATTCTCCATCCTGTCGAAGCCTGTCTTTGTCATACAGGATACAGCCCAGAGTCCGATTGGAACTGTGATGATTGTGAGCAGCGCCAGTTTCCAGTCTATCAGTACCAGCGCAATGAAAATGCAGAGTGGAACAAGCAGATTGCCAAAACCTTCCGGAATCGCATGAGCCAGAAGGAGTTCGAGGCTTTCCACATCATCGACAACAAGCTTCTTGAGTCTGCCAACCCCTTTGTCCTGTATAATGCCCAGAGGAAGTCCTTCAAGCTTTTTCTGTATGTATTTCCTTATGTTCGCCAGTATGTTGAATGCCGCTATATGCGACAGCGATAAGCCTCCAAGATAAAGGGCAAAGTTGAGCGTCAGGAAAACAAGAATCAATACAATCCTTGAGACTGCGGTCTCAATGCTTATCCCACTGCCGGTTATCAGCGGATTGATGATCTGATATACGAAGAAATACGGGATAATCGAACAAAGAACAGCAATGAAAACCATTATTGTCGCAAACAAGGTATACCGCTTATAGCCATTTGCATATTTCATAATCTTCCTGATCATTCCGGCCTCCTGAATCCCAGCATTCTGTGCCAGTTGAAAAGATTGCAGATATGACCGCAAAGGCTTTCAAGTTCATCCCACTCAAAGTAGTGGACGATTGGTTCATATATTGTCATCCAGAAGGACGAGAGCATCACATGCATCTCTTCTTCGCTTATTTCATTCTCAACCAAGCCCCTGTCCCTGGCCTTCAGATAGTAGGCATATGTTGACTGGCACATGCTTTCCACCCACTCATGTTCAAAGTGCGAATACTTCGTTCCCTCGCTGGACGAAAGGAGGAGACGCATGGCATCAATACGGTCATATAGAAAGCGGAACCACCACATCATATACCCTTCATCCATATTCCAGGCTCTCCACAGCTCCTCATCGGTTATATCATCCCGGAGTGCCGCCTTCTCTTCCCTCACCTTCCTCAGCGCATCCACCGCATCATCAACAAGAGCGGAGAAGAGCTCTTCTTTGCCCTTGAACCGCTTGTACAATGCTCCAGTCGTGACGCCTGCCTTTCTGCATATATTGTTCAGAGACGCACCTAAAAAACCCTTATCAAGAAATTCTTCCTTGGCGCTTTCAAGTATCCGCGGGTCAATCGATCTATCTGGTTTTGCCATATTGCCTCCATTGATAATCATATTATCGATAATTAGATTATCAGTTGCAATAGGCTAACTTCGTTTTTTTCTAATTTTCCCGTTTTTCCAGATTATTTTCTTCCAACAAGCATGCGGGAGTGCCCAAGCATCACCAGCGCGGCCCTGCGGTGCGAACCGAACACCTCTTCAGCCGTATCGATTATCCGAACATCCTCATATCCCATGTTTCGGAGTTTCTCTGCAAATGCCTCAATATCACCATAAAGCCTTGGCTTCATTTCATCATTCAGTGCGAAGACCCCGCCCTTTTTCAGGACACGCAGCGTCTCAAGCAGAAGTTCCTGCTTATCCGCCCCTGTGATATTGTGATAAACATAGTTGCTCACCACAGCATCAAAGCTCTCATCTGGAAAAACCAGCCTGTTTGCGTCACCATGTTGAAATATGCACTGGGAACCAACCCCTTCACTGACAGCGTTTTTCTCGCACATGGCCCGACCGTATCCGTAGACAGCTCCCCAGTAGTCGATACCTGTCACTTTTGACTCTGGCCATGTCAGTGCGGCCCGTATGGACAGTGCTCCGGAACCGCAGCCAACATCCAGAAGCGAACCTTCTCCATCATAATCCAGATATGAAAGAAGGGTACCATGCACCCGCCCCATCATACCTCCTCCATCAAAGGCATACTGTCGGCGGATCCAGGTGATCCAGCCAAGCATGATAAGCAAAAGGATTGATATGATTGCGAATATCATGCCAAGTACTGTCAGCCTGAACAATGTAAACGACATCACCGTCAGCACAACGGAAAAAGCCAGAAGAGCACCTAACATATAAAAAACAGGATTGGACATCCAGTTTCCATAATCCTCGCCATGTGTGCCTATTCGTATTTTTTCTTTTGACACTGCACCCTCCATTAATTAATTTGCTTACAACAACCAATAGCATTACAAGATGCTTATTCTCTCAGAAAATCAAAGCAGTATTTTCAACTGCCGTATTTCAGATTCAGCCTGCTTCTTTCCTTGTGATACGCCTCTATGATGATATCGCGGTTCTTCCTTGCCTCATCCCTAGCCATGGCAGGAACACCTTCAAGATGATATGGGATACCTAGTTCATGGTACTTCCGTATTCCCATCGTGTGATAAGGCAGGACATCCAGGCCAGCGATGTTATCGTAATGCGCGATAATCCGTCCCAGCCCAGCGAGTTCTTCCTCCGAGTCGGTTATTCCCGGAACCGACACATGCCTTATCAGTACGGGAATGCGCTTCTCATCAAGTTTCGACAGGAATGCAAGCACTGGTTCCTGCGTCCTTCCGGTCAGGTCGATATGTCCCTGTGGATTGGAGTGCTTTATATCTAGAAGCACATAGTCCGTGCAGGAGAGAAGCTCATCATAATCAGAATCCAGCTCCTTCCTGTAAAGCCACCCGGATGTATCTAGGACCGTATGAATGCCCCTCCTCCTGGCTTCCGCAAAGAGAGATGTGAGAAAGCCGAGCTGCATCAACGGCTCTCCTCCTGTGGCAGTTATGCCTCCACGGGGCTCATAGAAAGCCCTGTTCTTTTCATACATGGAGAGGATGTCATCTGCACTCATCTCCTCTCCCCTGTCCATTTTCCAGGTATCTGGGTTGTGGCAGTACAGGCAGCGGAGGGGACAGCCCTGGAAGAAGATTACCATCCTCACCCCAGGACCATCCACGGTTCCGAAACTCTCTATGGAATGTATAAGACCTTTCTCACATCTCATCGTGGAATGTACGTGAAATGACCTCATCCTGCTGCTCTTTCGTCAGCTTGTTGAAATTCACTGCATATCCAGAGACCCTCACAGTAAGCTGAGGATATTTTTCTGGATGCGCCTGGGCATCAAGAAGCGTATCCTTCGTGAAGACATTCACATTCAGATGATGCCCGCCCTTTGCAGCATATCCATCGAGAAGCGATACGAGATTATCTATCTGTGATTCTGTAGCTTTCATTTATTCTTCCTCCATTTCATCGTCCGCTGCATTCGGTTCCATGCACGCCATGCAGGGCTCCATCGAGAACGAGATGCCATTCATGATCGAGGCATCATCCTTTCCAAGCGCATCCGGGATTATCGAGAATGTATTCGATATGCCATCCTGAGCATCCCTGAACGGAAGCTTCGAGACAGACGAGAGCGATGCTACTGCACCATGGGAATCCCTGTGATGCATCGGGTTCGCTCCCGGGGCAAAAGGCTCTCCAGCTTTTCTTCCATCAGGAGTGGAACCTGTATTCTTTCCATACACGACATTGCTTGTGATCGTGAGTATCGAGGTCGTCGGGATACTCCTTCTGTATGTATGGTTTCCCTTCACATATGACATGAAGTCATGGACGACATCGTAGGCGATGCTGTCCACGCGGTCATCGTCATTGCCATACTTCGGGAACTCTCCCTCGGTGACATAGTCGATGACAAGCCCCTGCTCATTCCTCACGGTCCTCACTTTCGCATACCTGATAGCAGAAAGCGAGTCGGCGACTACGGATAACCCCGCGATTCCCGTAGCAAACCATCTCTTCACAGGATCATCATGCAGAGCCATCTGCAGACGTTCATAACAGTACTTGTCATGCATGTAGTGGATGATATTGAGGGCATTCACGTATACTCCCGCCAGCCACTTCATCATGTCATGGAATTTATCCATCACCTCATCGTAATCAAGGTACTCGCTTGTTATTGGGCGGTATTTCGGACCGACCTGCTTCCCTGATATCTCATCGACACCTCCGTTGATGGCATAGAGAAGACATTTCGCGAGGTTCGCCCTGGCTCCGAAGAACTGCATCTCCTTCCCGACCCTCATTGATGAGACACAGCATGCGATTGCATAGTCATCGCCATGTGTCACACGCATCAGATCATCATTCTCATACTGGATGCTTGATGACTCGATCGATGTCTTCGCGGCGAAGCGCTTGAAGTTCATTGGCAGGTTCCTTGACCAGAGCACAGTGAGATTAGGCTCAGGAGCTGTTCCAAGATTGCTCAGCGTATGAAGGTATCTGTAGCTCATCTTCGTGACAAGATGACGGCCATCGATCCCGACACCTCCGATGGACTCGGTCACCCAGGTCGGATCACCGGAGAAGAGCGCATTGTACTCAGGGGTACGGGCGAACTTCACCAGCCTCAGCTTCATTATGAAGTGATCAATGATCTCCTGGACTTCCCTCTCTGTTATCTTTCCTTCTTTAAGATCACGCTCCGCATAGATATCGAGGAATGTGGAAGTGCGGCCGAGCGACATGGCAGCTCCATTCTGCTCCTTGACTGCAGCAAGATAGCCGAAATACAGCCACTGCACTGCATCATGGAATGAAGAAGCCGGTTTTGAGATATCATAACCATAGATGGCTCCGAGCATCTTGAGCTCCTTCAGTGCCTTTATCTGCTCGGAAAGCTCCTCACGCTCTCTCGTCACATCGCTGTACATGGTGGTCCGTGTGGAAGCCTTTCTCTGTTCCTTCTCCTCTATGAGCCTGTCTACGCCATAGAGAGCGACTCTCCGGTAATCGCCGATGATCCTTCCCCTGCCATATGCATCGGGAAGACCTGTGATGATATGACTCGAACGGCAGAGCCTCATCTCCGGAGTGTATGCATCGAATACACCTTCATTGTGCGTCTTCCTGTACTTCGTATAGAACTCGACAATCTGAGGATCTATCGTATAGCCGTACTGTTCAGCAGCCTTCACCGCCATCCTTATCCCGCCATTCGGCTGCAGAGAACGCTTGAACGGCTTGTCAGTCTGGAAGCCAACAATCTTCTCCTTTGATTTATCCAGATACCCGGGCCCATGCGATATTATCGTGGATACGATCTTCGTATCCATATCCAGCACACCGCCCTTCTTTCTCTCCTCCTCGCTGAGATCAAGAACCTGATCCCAGAGAGCCTTTGTATCATCGGTAGGCCCTTCGAGGAAGGAATCATCCCCGTCATACGGCGAATAGTTCCGCTGTATGAAATCACGGACATTGATCTCCTTCTCCCATATGCCTGATGTGAATGTTCTCCATTCTTCTCTCATATATTCTCCCGAGTTAGCTAAGGCTAACTTACTATGCAGAGAATACAGAAAAAACAATCATATGGCAAGTAATCTTGGTAAATCTGCATAAATAAAAGAAAAAATCAGCGTCAATACAGCCTAATAATAATCTGAAACACACATATAAAATGAACTTTCTCACATTATTTGAATGTTCAACGAATTATATTATCGACAGCATTAAAAAAGAATAATGGCAATAAATAAATGATTGCTTAAAATCCTGACCTGCTCCCGAAGAACATCAGCACGATTAAACCACTCCACCAAGGCTGAGCACCAGCAAATCTTGTACACGGAAATCATATCCCTCCATTCCGTTGGACAAAAAAAGGAATCATTGATATATTATAGTTAGCATAAGCTAACTTAAGGAGGAAAACATATGAACGAAAGAATCCAGATGCCGCTTATAGGTGACAAAGCTCCAGCATTCAAAGCCATCACAACACAGGGAGAAATAAATTTTCCTGAGGATTACAAAGGAAAATGGGTAATACTTTTCTCTCATCCGGCGGATTTTACCCCTGTATGCACCACAGAGTTCATGACATTCGCTTCCATGATCGACGAATTCAAGGCTCTCAATACAGAGCTCATTGGATTATCAGTGGACTCTCTTTATTCACACATCGCATGGTTGAGGAAGATCCAAGAACTGGAATGGAAAGGGATGAAGAATGTTGAAGTGACATTTCCGCTGATTGAAGATATAAGGATGGAAGTCGCAACAAAATACGGAATGATACAGCCAGGCGCGTCAAACACACAAGCAGTAAGAGCTGTCTTCATAATCGATCCAGAAGGAGTTGTCAGGACAATACTCTACTACCCTCTCTCGACTGGCAGGAACTTCCAGGAGATCAAGAGGATCATACTTGCTCTCCAGAAAGCTGACAGCGACAATGTTGCTACACCAGCTGACTGGCAGCCTGGCGATGATACGATCGTACCGACAGCTGGAAGCTGTGGAACAGCAAAGGAAAGAATGGAATCAAATGATGACGACATGTACTGTCTAGACTGGTTCCTATGCTTTAAAAAAGGATAAACCATCCGCTGTCAAATGATGCAAATAAAATGACCGGGGATGAAGCATCCTCGGTCTTCTCTCTTTGAAACAACGGCCTTTTCCATCAGCTAACGTTTTCTCTGCAGAAACGAAAGCAAATCACTTTCTTTCGCCCAGTTTCGAATCAAGCATGAACAACCCCTGGCTTGTCGATCCAAAAAGATCGTACTCAGTGACCAGGTCTGAAGCATTTTTCTCTTCCTCTGCCTGTTCGTCAATGAACCAGCCAAGGAATCTCTTTGTTCGATAGTCTCCTTCATCATCCGCAGCTCTGAAGATATCATTAATTGATGAAGTAATGAATTTCTCATGCTCATATGCTGCAACAAGCGGCGCTTTCAGATCCTCAAATCTGCTATCGGGTGCGGCAATCGCACCAAGGACTGGCGTTATGCCTTCATCCAGGAGATAGCCATTGATTTTCCTTGCATGATCAAGCTCCTCTCCAGCCTGAATTGCAAACCATTTTGAAAAGCCCTTCAGCCCCTTTGCTGCATAATAATTCGCTATATCCTGATAAAGATATGCAGAATACATTTCCTTATTGATCTGTTCATTCAGCTTTTCCGATAATTTCCTTGAAATCATAATATTACTCCTCTGTTGTATGAAGCTAACTATAAATCGTGCAAACGTCAATGCCCTGACATATCTCGTTGTACTCCACTCCTCACTTCATCCCTTTCACAAGACACCAGTCTTTCCTGCGGATGACCTCTACATGCTGGAATCCAGCCTCAGCAAAGAATACTTTCAGATCTGTTGGCGAATAGATCATCATCCCCGGAATTCTTTTCATCCAGATTCCACCCTTTTTCTTATCTGCTGACTCAACCGCCAAAGCAAACACAGATCCTTCCTTTAAAACCCTCTTTACAGCAAGAAGACAAGAAGGGATATCATTCCAGAAATAAATCGACTCTGAAGAAAGCGCAAGTGAGAACGTATTATCAGGATATGGGATTTGTCTGATATCACAGCAACGCGCTTCTACGCGTTCAGAAATGGAAGATACCATCTTTACGCTCTCTTCACTTATATCGATTCCAACAGCCTTGAGACTATCATTTCGCGAGAGCACTGACTTAATCAATGCACCGCCCCCGCATCCTACATCAAGAACTGTACCGCTTTCAGGAATCTCCACGTTTTCCAGAAGCCATGAATGAAGCTTCCTGTGTCCGCTATTCATACCTTTCAACACCAGACGCCCAAATCCATTAGCTTCAGGCTTTGCGCAATTCTGGAGATAACGCTTCAGCGGATTCATTTTGCTTCTCCCTGCTTCGCAACGCTCTGGATCTTCGCTTCAAGCTCTTTCGCATCCCCAAGATAGCGATGGCTTATAGCCTTCAGATCATCATCAAGTTCATAGACAAGCGGTACACCTGTGGGAATATTGATGCCGACAATATCATCATCGCTGATTTCATCAAGATATTTGACAAGAGCCCGGAGGGAATTGCCATGGGCTGCAATAAGCACGTTCCGGCCAGCCTCTATATCCTTCTTTATGACGTTCTCGTAGTACGGGACAACACGTGCAATGGTATCCTTAAGGCTCTCAGTAAGCGGAAGCAATGATTTTTCGACATTCCTGTACATTTTCTGCAGCGCCGGATTCCTCTCATCCGCTGGCTCCAGCGCCGGTGGTTGTATGTCAAAGGAACGTCTCCAGATCCTGACCTGCTCCGCCCCATATTTAGCAGCTGTCTCAGATTTGTTGAGCCCCTGAAGTGCACCATAATGCCGTTCATTGAGGCGCCAGTCCTTGACTACAGGAATCCATTCTTCATCAAGTTCTCCAAGAACTGCCGATGCAGTGTGTATGGCCCTCTTCAGATACGATGTATAGCAGATATCAAAAGAAAGCCCCTCTTCCTTTAAAAGTCTGCCACCTTGATGTGCCTCATTCCAACCATTTTCAGATAACTCGACATCAGTCCATCCTGTGAAGAGGTTAGCTTTATTCCACTCACTCTCGCCATGCCTTATCATTACAAGTATATGCATAATCCACCTCGTTAGTTAGCTAATGCTAACTTATATTTTATCTGATTCTTCCTCATATAGAAACCCCAAATCGAAAGCTGGATACGAACCAAGGGCCTTTAACGCATGCTTCCAACACTATTTGGACAATACGCAGTTGTTTCAAACTCCAATGAACGTTGACCTCCCTGATATGAAAATCAAGTATTCAAGAGGAGGCGTCTCTTTATTTCTGGAAGCGCTGCTGATGCCTGCGAAATAGCAGAAAGAATTGCACCCTTGTCCTGTGGGGTGTAGTAAAGTATGCGGAACTTCAGCCTGGCCAACTGAGGCATATAGGTGGATGCGAATCTGATAAGATTCTCGGCAGAAGGTATGCACTCCGCTCTATATGAAACAAGGAAACTTCCTGTATTCGTATTTCGTTCTATGCCAGTAACGATTCCTGTTGCATCAAGGAGAGATGTAAAGGCAGATGCGATATCATCATCACGGAAAATCCGGCTACGCAACCTTATACGTCCCGGGATGAAACTTGTCACAATTCCCATCAGAAATCCTCCTTGATAAGTGGTTTTGAAGACTGCAGAGCAAATGCAACTGTCGAGGCGTTATGAAGAAGTGCTGACACAGATGGGGGCAGCAGACCAGCAAGGCCAAGAAGAATCAATGATGTATTGACCAGCACAATGCTTCTATTTGTCTGATCTATACGGCGAAGCAATCCACGCCCCAGTTCTCTGGCTGTAACGATTCCCTCCAGTCCGCTATCCCCGGAAAGGACAATATCCGCAGTCTCTCCGGCAATTGCCGCACTCTCGCCCATTGCAACTCCGACATCCGCAGCTGCAAGAGCCGGAGCATCATTAATGCCATCGCCGAGCATGATCACTTTATGCCCATCATTCCTGCAATCTTTCACATAACGGCTTTTATCTTCTGGAAGAGCACGTGAGATATACCTATCCAGACCGGCACTCTCTGCCACGGATTTCGCCGCACCCTCATCATCTCCTGTAATCATCACACATCGGGAAACACCGCTCTCTCGAAGCTTTAGTATTACCTGGGCGGCATCTGTTCTGACAGGATCTGAAAGCGCGAACAAAGCAATAAGACGGCCATCCTCCACAAGATAGAGAAGAGATTCACCACGCTTAATCGCTTCTTTCTGAATATCATCCAGGCTATCAGGGGCTTCAGAATGTTCATCATTGATCACGAAATGCCTGCTTCCTACAAGTACCCTGTGATCAGCTACATAGCTTGCAATCCCATGTGCCACGATATACTCAACTTTCGCATGCTTCTCCGGATGTTCAAGCTTTCTCTCATCCGCAGCTCGTACTATAGCCCTGGCAATCGGATGCGCATAATGCTCTTCCAGGCATGCGGCAAGCCGCAGAATCTCATCATCGCTTCTGGCCGAAAAGTTGATAATCCGGGCGAGCATCGGAGAAGCGTTCGTAAGCGTTCCTGTCTTATCAAAAACAACAGTGTCAGCTTTAGCGGCTTCTTCAAGGAATCGTCCTCCTTTGACCAGAAGCCCATGTTCAGCTGCCTCCTTCATAGCACTGAGCACAGCAATCGGGGCTGCCAGCTTCATCGCACATGAATAATCAACCATAAGCGTTGAGAGCACTTTTGCAGTATTTCGCGTAAACAGAAAAGTAAGTGCAGTAAAGAGGAAATTATATTTGACAAGCCTGTCTGCGAGAATTTCCGCATTTTTCTGCGATGAGACTTTCAGTTCATTTGAGGAGCTGATTTCTGCCAGAATCCTGCTTACTTTTGTCTGGCTACCAATCTGCCGCACACAAACATGAATCTCGCCTTCCTCAACAACTGTGCCAGCAAAAACTGTACTGCCCTCCCTTTTCTCAACGGCCAGGGGTTCGCCTGTGATAGTAGCCTGATTTACAAGAGCTTCTCCTTTTGCAACACTTCCATCTGCCTGTATCACATCACCTGTCCGGGCGATAATCACATCACCTTTCCTGACAGCAGAAAGAGGACGGACCTCTTCTGTATCCTCACCAGCAAGAACATGCACGCTTTCATTGCCTGAGAACATCGTGATAGCCAGATCATCAAGGCTTTTTCTCTTTGTGTACTCCTCTATCGTCTCGCCAACAGACAGCAGGAAACCAATATTATCTGCAGTACGGCTGTTACCAGAGGCAATCGCAACAGAAATTGCAGCGGCATCAAGTACGCGAGTATCAGATATATGGCCAGAAAGAAGACATTTCGCACCTGCCATCACACGAGGGAAGGCTCTCCAGACTCTCATGATACTTCTGATGGAAACAGGCAGTAATTTTCTTAATGCATATGAAACTGTCATTGAAACCAATGTTCCAGCAAGGCTGATACTGACATCCGGTTCACGAACGGAGGCCAGCATTGACGGATCATCAAGATACTGGCCATCAATTGCTCTGAAAAAAGCAAGAACCTCACACTCAGAAAGCTTTGAGATATCATAATACACTAGGAATGTCCCGACATTTGAGTTGAAACTTATCCCCGTAATCCCTTCCTGAACAGCGATAAGATTCTCTGCAAGAGTAGCCCTTATTGGGTCAATGTTCCTATTATCATATTCCAGTCGTATCCGTCCTGGAATTGAATGTCTGACATGATAATACATTCAAGGCTCCATAAAATTCAAAGCCCTCCGCCGAAGCGGAGAGCATGACATTAATTTGCGGAGGGTGCAGACTGGGCTGCCCTGTATTCAGCCTCTGCCGCGGCGTCCTCAGCATCTTCTTTGATGGACTCCACGAAAGCAGATGCATCTTTCTTGAGCTGCATTCCTGCACTGACAAGCCTGGAAGCCCCCTTCCTGAAAGCCGGCGTACGCATGAATGTGACAAGAGCTGCACCAGCTACCGCTCCAACAAGAAAAGCCGTAACTGTTTTGTTCATTGTTAGCCTCCACTAACTTCAATATATTATCACTATAGTTAGCAAAGCGCAACTGTTTGGAGGAATTTTATGAAAGCCAGAAGTAAAAGAGGAATAGAAGATTAAAGAACAATCACCTACAGGTCTAGTTTCTTTCTTACTGCCCTTACATTCACTGTGCCCTAGAGTGAGTACGTATGGGTTGCAAGGACAGCATTGAGTACATGTGCGTTGTAATCAGCCTGCGTATCAGAGCAGAAATGCTGGATGACTCTAGGACACAAATTCCTTGTGTTGTATGATTATTCAGCCGAATCCAGGAAGTTAGGGCCATAAGGGAAACTCCTTATCAATATTACGCATCATTACCCTACCCTAAAAGGCTTTATAGCAATCTTTTGGGCTTTAACTTGGCCCACAAAGATTTGGGCCGATGCACTTAAGAGTGTTTTTCCTGAAACAGGGTTATATATTATGGAATCAGCAGCCATGCCGTTATCACGTCATAATAAAGAAGAAATAAACTTCAGCGCTTTCAGCGCTCTCCATCATGAGCGTATGAAAACTAAAGATACATCAACAATAGCAACGGCATTGAGTTGGCTTGAAGGACCCGACTTCATCGAGAGTTCAGAACGGATTGCAGGTTCGCTGATTTCATCCTTTCCCATTTCGAGAGTAGAAGCACTTACAATCGTGATCATCGAAGCAATGTGCAATCACAACATCATAGCTACGAAGAAGAAAACAAGGGAAGTGCTTTCTGACCAGTTCGGAATAATCCTCACGGAAGCTGATATGAAATCAGTAGAAAGGATGTTCGACATCATTGCTGGTGGCAGAACCAGGCTGAACAGTCTTTCGACCCCTTGGGTTGCTTACCTCTGGAAGAATGCAGCACTCAGTAATGAACTGCTTGAGAAGGTGGATATCCCGGACTGTAGCGATGTCACAGGGTTCTATGAGATAGATCCAAGGGTAATCAGCCTTATAAAGCACGCCATATCAGCGAAGTCACCGATTGCAATCATGATTGACGATTTTCTTCAGCATATGAGCCTCGGAATAATCAAAAGGCTGCTTGAAGAAGAGGGAATCTACTGTCTGATAGGCTCTGAAATGAACAGCGATGACGCTGGGGTATATGCGATGCAGGCAATACAGGCGATGCACCTTGGAGGCATAGTCCTTTTCCCTGAGAGTAATCCTGTGAAGATGGATTGGTTCATCAATATGGCTCAGATATTCGGATTCAGATTCGGAGCTCTGAGAACAACGGGTTCTGGTGAAATCAATCTTACAGAAGATGAAGAAGTGCCCTCGAATAATGGCGATGATGTACCGGCTATCGAATATGTCCCAATCATCAATCTCAAGCCCAGCCACATATCAGGGGAGAAGCTAAGGAAAAGAGCATCAGAATACTTCTCCGATGATCCTGAATTCCTCAGGATTCTTATCAGCTCTAAGTCCAATGTCGCGACACTCTGTTATTCTAGGGCACTGATAAGGGAAATCGTAGCAAAACAGGACTGGGAAGCATTGTCGAAGTTGCTTGGAGATGCACAGAAGGCTGAGATATCAGAAGATACGAGAAAGAGGCGACAGGTCAATTCAGATCAGTATGATATCAGGGTAATCAATTCAGATATACCAATCGATATCCTCGATAAGATGGCTGAGAAGGCATTCAGACAACACTCCCCGTGGAAGTTGATGATACAGGGGCCGAGCGGTAGCTCAAAATCTAGTTACGCGTACCACGTTGCAGAAAAGCTCGGAGTGGAGATTATCGTCAAGCGTTATCACGATCTCGTTAGTAAATGGGTGGGACAATCCGAAGAACAAATTTATCAAGCATTCAAAGAAGCAGAAGACAAACATGCTCTTCTTCTCCTAGATGAGGTTGATGGGTACATATCACGCAAAACCGATGTTTATAGCGGAGGTGATAAGGCCCACAATGATATCACCACGTCATTCATGGTCAACCTTGAGGAATACAATGGCCTTGTAATCGCAACGTCCAATCATATAGAGCTCACTGAGTCAGCGCTTGTACGTAGATTTCATAAAATCGTCGAGTTCAAGTTCCCGACCTATGACGGCATGAAACTCCTAATAGAAAGATACTTCCCTGATGTGGACTTTGACAAGAGGGAGCTTGACAGAATCTGCTCGCTAGGCTTGATAGGCCCTGGCGACTTCGTCGCAGTGAAGGAACTGACAGAGTACATGGAGCCTGATGATGTTACAGGCGACTTCATTCTTGAGTCGCTTCATTCAAATGCTGTTGCACGTGATATATCTTCCCGCAGATCACCTGTGATTACAGGTTTCAGATCCTAATCCAAGAAAAAGAACCTTCAGCACCTTCGGTGCATTCAGTAATGGATGTAAATCGAACCGATAGATGAGTAATCGGTAAGCCGTACACGCCTTCAGAGGAGGAAAGGTCCAGTAGCGCATTTCATGCGACAGATAGAAAAAAGTGTTACGGAATTGGAAGAGCTAAGGCTCGCAGTAATTATTCCTCCCTGCAGGAGAATCAAAAAGTTGAAGGAGGTGAAAAGAAAGAATAGCAAGGGCTTACAGCCCCCACCTGACTGTTTACCGTACATAGGTGAAAACCTATCCATACAAGACCTTGCAGAATGCAAGAGATTATCAAGAAGGAAAACAAAGGAATGTTCGATACAAACTCAGATTATACCATAACAAAAATCGTATTTGGAGAAACAATACCAGGACCAGATACGGACTATGGGGTTTTCGTACTCAGAGGAGAATCGAAGTATGGACACAACAATGTACTGATACTCGCGATCATGAAGACGGATGGGAAGTCTTTCTGGTTCCTCTCGACAGACATCATATCTGAAGAGCGTTTCACTTCCGAGACAATCCTCAATACAAGGGACAGGAACCTTTCAGCAATCCTCCAGACCATTGACGGGAGGATGATCGTAAGCCTCTTCGAGACTTCAATGGATGGAATGATCACAGAGCACAGCCATGTGATAACCCTGCCAATTGAGACATCTCTCAGATCCAAGTAAGCCAGCGCTCCGAAAGGGGCGCTCTTCCTTCTCTAAAGAAGGATGGGACAATTCGGGCTTTTAGCCCAATCAGAAATAACTGAAATCAAGATAAAAGGAGAAAACGCTATGCAATTTAACATCCATAACTACGAGGTTGAGACAATACTCTTCGCTCACGTGCTACCTGTCAACAGGGAATACACAATCATTGTTTTCGTTGGAAGAAAACCAAACGCCACCTTGAATCGCACCATTTTCGCTTTGCTGAAGACTGAGAATGGTGAAACGACAGTGGCAGATGAGATCTCTGTTCCATCATGTGATGTGATTAGGGAGAATACGGAGATACTGCTTGCATCAGAATCGGTGAACATCCATTTCACAATCGTCAATGAAACGGCAGTGAATGTTTCATACACCGATACAGATTATTGCAGTGCTTCGGCAAAAGAGCATTTCAACCTCAAGCTTCAGTCAAATTAAGGGACAGGAGGAGCCTTCGGCTCTCTCAGATAAGAACATCAGAACAATGAACAGATGCAGATATCACTCAGGCTTCCCGTAAGGATAAGCCCAACAAAACACGCACTTACAACATATAGCTAGGCTATCCATCAAAGATTAATCAAGCATTTACCAGTAACCACGCCCTCGGAAAGAGGGCGCTTCAATCTCATCATGCATAGGAGAAAACACAATGCGTACTACACAGATTTTCTTTAACAACCTCACATCAATTCTTGAAAGCAGAGGGCTTTCACTCAC
>DVIF01000055.1 GCA_018711525.1 Candidatus Ornithospirochaeta stercorigallinarum | reverse complement strand
ATCAGGTTCGATGACAACGCATGTGTTGTCATTGATGCCAACAATAACCCACGCGGAAAGCGTATCTTCGGACCTGTTGCTCGTGAGCTCAGGGATGGCTACATGAAGATCGTTTCACTCGCACCGGAAGTGTTGTAGGAGAGAGTATGAGACTGAAGAAAGATGACACAGTCAAGATCATTGCCGGAAAAGACAAAGGTAAAGTCGGCAAGATCGTAAAGATCGACCCTGTAAAAGAGAGGGTCTATGTCCAGGGTGCCAACATGATTACGAAGACTATCAAGAAGAAGAGTCCTCAAGATAAGGGTGGCATGATGGAAGTCGAGGCTCCAATCCATGTTTCAAATGTCGCTTTGCTGTCAAAGGACAAGGTAAGCAAGGTTGGATACAGAATCGAGAACGGCAAGAAGGTCCGTTACGCGAAGAAGACAGGTGAGGTGCTCTAAGATGGCAGAAGAGAAGTTTATCCCGAATTTCAAGAAAAAGTATCTTGAGACAGTCGCACCTGAGCTTTACAAGGAATTCGGTTACAAGACTGTAATGCAGATTCCTAAGATCGAGAAAATCACGGTCAGCGTAGGTGTCGGAGAGGCAACTGTAAATAAGAAGCTTCTTGATGCAGCTGTAAAGGAACTCGAGCAGATTACAGGACAGCACGTCGTAAAGACGAAGGCAAGGAAGAGTATTGCAAACTTCAAGATCAGGGCAGGACAGGAGATTGGAGCTATGGTTACACTCCGTGGCGACAATATGTGGTATTTCCTCGAGCGTCTTATCTCTATTGCTCTTCCTCGTGTTAAGGACTTCAGGGGTGTTAAGCCGAATGCTTTCGATGGCCATGGAAACTACAGCCTTGGAATCACAGAGCAGATTATCTTCCCTGAAATCGATTACGATAAAATCGAGAGAGTAAGCGGCCTTAACGTCGCTATTGTTACGACAGCAAAGACTGATGAAGAGGCATTCGCACTTCTTAAGAAGATCGGTATGCCTTTCGCTAAGTAAGGAGTAGGAGTAGATATGGCTAAGAAATCTTTGATTGTAAAGGCAAAGAAGACACCGAAGTTCTCCACCCGTTCTTACAACAGATGCAGAATTTGCGGTCGTCCTCGTGGTTATATGCGCCAGTTTGATATGTGCAGGGTATGCTTTAGAAAATTGGCAAGTGAAGGCCAGATTCCTGGCGTTACCAAATCCAGCTGGTAGGAGATAGTTATGGCACAGAGTGATCCAATTGCAGATATGCTTACCAAGATTAGGAACGCTAGTCAGGCTAAGCACGAAAAGGTAGAAATCACCAATTCCAAGATGAAGCTTCAGATTGTTAAGATTCTTAAGAACGAAGGTTTCATCAAGAATTTCAAGAAGGTTACAAAGGATAATATCCCATATATCCGCGTATTCCTTAAGTATGACGATGAGCAGAACCCTGTTATCCATGGTCTCGATCGTATCTCAACTCCCGGCCGCCGCGTATATTGCGGATACAAGGATATGCCAAGCATATTCAACGGCAATGGTGTTGTAGTCGTTTCTTCTTCAACCGGAGTCATCACAGGCAAGAAAGCCGTTGATGCTAAAGTCGGTGGAGAGCTTATCTGCACAATCTGGTAAGGAGTAGAGCATGTCAAGAGTTGGAAAATTACCAGTAGCGATTCCTGCAGGTGTTACAGTCAGCATCGCAGATGGTGTTGTAACAGTAAAAGGAAGTAAAGGAACTCTCACCCAGGCATTGAGGGATGAGGTTGTAGTAGAAGTAAAGGATAACGAGGTCGTTGTAACCAGAAAGAATGATGAGAAGGCTTCCCGCAGCTTCCACGGTCTTTATCGCCAGCTTATTGCTAACATGATAAAGGGTGTAAGCGAAGGATATTCAAAAGTCCTCTTGATCAACGGAGTAGGTTACCGCGCTGAGGTCAAGGGAAGCATCCTTACTCTCAACCTCGGTTATTCGACACCGATTGAGTATATGATTCCAGAGGGGATCAGCATTGCAGCTGACGGCCCTGCAAAGCTTACCGTTTCCGGTATCAACAAGGCACGTGTAGGTCAGGTTGCAGCAGAAATCCGTTCCCTCAGGGGGCCTGAGCCATATAAGGGCAAGGGTATCAAGTATGAGACTGAGACTATCCGCCGCAAGGTAGGTAAGTCCGGTGGTAAGAAATAAGGGGATTAACTGATGAACAGAATGATAGATAAGACAAGAAGGCAGCTCAAGAGGAAGGCTCACATCAGAAAGAAGATTTCCGGTACTCCAGAGCGCCCACGCATGACTGTTTTCAGAAGCAATCTCCACATGTATGTCCAGGTTATCGACGACACATGTGGAAAGACCTTGGTCTCCGCATCCACTGTAGAAGCAGATCTCAGGAACCTCAGAAACACTTGTGAAGATGCTTTGAAGCTCGGAGAGATTGTTGGAAAGAGGATTCTTGACGCAAAGATTGAGTCTGTTGTCTTTGATAGAAATGGTTATGTTTACCATGGAATCGTCAAGTCAATCGCAGACGGTGCAAGAAAAGCAGGCGTTAAGTTCTAGGAGCGGATATGGAAAGGTCTAAAGATTTTGAAGAGAAGAAAGACGCATACGTAGAGAAGCTCGTAAAGCTTAATCGCGTATCAAAGGTAGTAAAAGGTGGTAAGAGATTCTCCTTCTCAGCTCTCGTTGTAGTAGGAGATGGCCAGGGCAAGGTCGGTTACGGCTTTGGTAAGGCCAACGATGTGTCCGATGCCATCAGAAAGGCTACAAGCAAGGCTAGGAGCAGCATGATTACAGTTCCTCTCAAGGAAAGCACGATTCCTCACGATGTGATTGGAAAGTATAAGAGTGCATCTGTCATCATGAAGCCGGCAGTTCCTGGAACTGGAGTCATCGCAGGCGGTGCTGTACGTCTCGTATGTGATGCTGCAGGTATCAAGAACATCATTTCAAAGAGCCTTGGATCCAGAAATGGAGTCAATACTGTTAAGGCTGCCTTTGATGGATTAGAGAACCTCTTCGATGCAGCTAAGGTTGCAAAGAGCAGAGGTAAGTCTCTTAAGGAAATGTGGAGTTAATCATGGCAGACAAGATTAAAATTACACTGGTTAAGAGTGTCGCTGGAACTCTCCCGAAGCAGAGAAAGACAGTTAAGGCACTTGGACTTGGAAAGATCAACAGCTCTGTTGTAAAGGAGAACAATCCTGTTCACCAGGGTATGGTCCGCGTAGTTTCACACCTTGTTAAGGTCGAGGAGGTATAAGCATGGCTCAGATTGTAAAGCCATTAGGCGCAACTAAGAAAAAGACAATTGTCGGCCGCGGAGCTTCCTCAAAGGGTAGGGCTTGCGGAAGAGGACATGATGGACAGAACTCAAGAAGCGGTGGTGGAGTCCGCCTCGGATTCGAGGGTGGACAGATGCCTCTCTACAGACGTGTTGCACGTCGTGGTTTCTCAAACTGTCCTTTCAAGGTGACTTATCAGGCTGTAAGTCTGAGCGATCTTGAGGTCTCTTATGAGGCAGGAGAGGTTGTAAGCGACGAAAGCCTCAGAGCTAAGGGACTTATCAAGGGTCATAACACAATCGCAAAGATTCTTTCAAACGGAGAGGTTACAAAGGCTCTCACTGTAGAAGGAATCAAGTGCTCTGCTTCTGCTGCTGAGAAGATCAAGGCAGCTGGCGGAGATGTCAAATAAGAAGTAGAGGGTATCTGATGTCTAACACTCTGGTAGATATGATGCGCATGAAAGATATCAGGAAGAAGGTCTTAATCACATTAGGCCTTCTTGCCGTATCGAGAATTGGTGCGGTAATTCCTGTTCCTGGTATCAATCCTGTCGCAGTTCTTAATTACTTTGAAGCCAGTGCAAACAGCTTCACTGAGTATTTGAACTTCTTCTCTGGTGGTGCGTTCAGCTATTATTCGATTTTCATGCTGGGCGTAATGCCTTACATCAGCACACAGATTATTGTGCAGCTTTTGATGCTGGTCATCCCTTCATTGAAGAAGCTTTCCCAGGATCCACAGGGTGCGAAGAAGATTCAGCAGTATACACGCTATGGTACAATCGTAGTGTGTATACTTCAGTCCCTTGCTACTACAGTCTATGCAAGAGGCATCCCAGGTGCGCTTACGATTGGAACTGTGCCGTTCACGCTCATTGCAATCGTATCTGTAACTGCTGGTTCCATGCTCCTTGTATGGCTTGGAGAGAAGATTACACAGTTTGGAATCGGTAATGGTATTTCACTGCTTATCTTCGCAGGTATCGTTGCTCGTATCCCTTCTGCATTCTATTCTCTCATTGTCGCAGTACAGGCAGGAACATTAAATCCTCTTGCTGTGGTACTCGTTGTAGTAATGTTCTTCTTTGTCATCGCCCTTGTCGTTTATGAGGAGCAGGGTCAGAGAAAGATTCCTGTGCACTATGCAAAGAGGGTTGTAGGTAGGAAGATGTATGGCTCACAGTCATCATTCATCCCGTTCAAGATCAACCCAAGTGGAGTTATTCCTGTCATCTTTGCATCTGCACTTCTTTCCTTCCCCCTTCAGATTGGATATAATTCAAACGTAAGATGGATGCAGGCAGTTGCAAACTTCCTTAATCCTCAGGGTGCCCCCTATATGATTATCTACACCTTGTTGATTATCGGTTTTGCATTCTTCTATACTCAGATCAGTCTCAATCCGATTGAGATGGCTAAGAATATCCGTGACAACGGAGGTTCAATCCCTGGAGTCAGGAATGAGAAGCTCGAAGAGTATCTCACAAAGGTACTTAACAGAATCGTTCTCCCCGGTGCAATCTTCTTGGCTTTCATCGCTTTGATTCCGACTCTGATTCAGATGTTCTTCAACTTCCCGAGTGATGTCGCAATGCTCTTCGGAGGTACGTCCTTGATCATCTTGGTCGGCGTTGACCTCGATACAATGCGTCAGCTTGATGGACTTATGAAGATGCATCACCATGATGGCTTTGTAGACGTAAAGAAGCGCAAAGCTAAGAAAATGTAATAGGAGCTCACGAAATGAAAGTTAGAGCAAGTGTCAAACCAATTTGTGACAAGTGTAAAGTAATCAGACGTGCTGGTGTTGTACGCATCATTTGCGAAAACCCAAAGCACAAGCAGAGACAGAAGTAATAGGAGGCCAGGATGGCACGTATAGCAGGTGTTGATTTGCCGAACAAGGCAGTCAAGATTGCTTTGACTTATATCTATGGAATTGGAAAGGTTTCCGCTTTAGATATCTGTAAGAAAACAAATATTGATCCAGACGTAAGGATCAACACTCTCGATCAGGATCAGGTCGCTCTTCTGAGAAAGGTTATCGAAGAGGAGTACAACATCGAAGGACACCTCCGCACAGAGGTCGCTCTCAACATCAAGAGATTGATGGATATCGGATGCTATAGAGGACTCAGACACAGAAAGGGTCTTCCTGTCCATGGTCAGAGGACAAAGACAAACGCAAGAACCAGAAAAGGTAAGAAGAAGACCGTTGCTGGAAAGAAGAAGTAAGGGTAGGTGAGATAATGGCAAACGTAAAGAAGAAAGTAAAGAAGACGGTTCTGGAAGGAAATGTATACATCCAGACAAGCTTCAACAACACAATTATTACCGTTACTGATCTTGCCGGTAATGCCATCAGCTGGGCATCAGCTGGAGGTCTCGGCTTCCGCGGAGCTAAGAAATCAACTCCTTATGCAGCTCAGACGATTTGTGAAGCAGCTGTAAAGAAGGCCATGGACTATGGTCTAAGGGAAGTCAATGTCTTCGTAAAAGGCCCAGGTGTCGGAAGAGAGAGCGCAATCAGGACAATCGGCGTTCTCGGACTCAAGGTTCGTTCCATCAGGGACGTAACTCCAATTCCACACAATGGCTGCCGCCCACGTAAGACAAGACGTGTCTGATTTGACTGCGGGGAAACCCGCAGTGTACCTATTAAGGAGTATTTAAATGGCAAGAAAATCACTTCTCAAGGGTTTTAAGAAGCCTACGGGAATCACTTCCGAACATGCAGTAAGCACTGCTGATTATGGTAAATTCATAGCCTATCCATTTGAAAGGGGATTCGGTACGACAGTTGGAAACACTCTGCGTCGTGTTCTTCTTTCATCCATCCAGGGCTATGCAGTAACGGCTATCCGCTTTACCACTTTCAGTGGGGATGACCATACAGCCCATCTTGTTACAAGTGAGTATGAGCCGCTTACAGGAGTTAGGGAGGATATCAACGATATCATCGCTGCCATTAAGAAGCTTCAAATCAGTATGCCTGAAGATTCTGAAGGTACTGTTATTACAATCGCCTGCAAGGGACCGGGTGTCATTACCGGTGCGGATTTTGAAAAGAACCAGGTGACTGTAACTAACAAGGATCTCGAAATCTTTACAATGATGGATGACTGCGATATGGAGATGGAGGTCCAGATCGACCTTGGCCGTGGCTATGTTCCTTCCGAATACAATGAAAAGTATTCAGAAGAGCCTGGTACAATCTCCATCGATGCATTCTTCTCACCTGTCAAGAGAGTAAAATATTCCATTGAGCCGACTCGCGTTGGACAGAGGAATGACTACGACAAGCTGATTCTCGAAATCTATACAGATGGAACAATCAGTCCGGAGAATGCACTTGGTGAAGCAGCCAAGATCATCAAGGATCACTTTACAATCTTTATCAACTTCGATGAGGGTAAGATTGCTTCAAATGATGAGGTTGATGAGGAAGAGGAGAGGATTAAGAGTATTCTCGATACTCCTGTAGAGGAACTCGAGCTTACTGTAAGGTCTTCTAACTGTTTGAAGAACGCTGGTATCAAGACAATCGGTGATTTAGCAAAGAAAACTGAAGATGAGATCGGAAAGACAAGGAATTTCGGAAAGAAGAGCCTTTCTGAGATTAAGGACAAGCTCAAGGAATGGGGCTTGACCCTTGGAATGACTGACTTCAGTGTATTAAAGACGTCTATCAAAGTTCCAGAGAATAAGGAAGTGGATAATGAAGCATAGAATTGGATTTAACGCGCTATCCCGCACAACAAGCGAGCGCACAGCCCTCAAGAGAAACATGGTGACATCTCTCTTCAGATATGAGAGAATCGAGACCACTAAGGCAAAGGCACTTGAAGTCAGGAAGATGGCAGAGAAGATGATTACACGTGCAAAGGTTGACAATGTTCACAACCGCCGTATGATTGCACGCGACATCAATGATCCTGCAGTCCTCGATAAGCTCTTCAAGGAGATCTCCCCTCTCTTCGCAGATAGGAACGGAGGTTACACCAGAGTCTTGAAGACTGGTTACCGCCTTGGGGATGCAGCAGACATGGTTATCCTTGAGCTTGTAGAAAAGACTCAGAAGAAAGAAGCTAAGAAGGAAGCCAAGTCTGAAAAGAAAGAAGCTAAGGCTAAGGCCAAGGCAGAGAAGGCAGACAAATAAGACCTTTCAAAAAACGGGTAGTACTACCTGAGCCCTCACGTGATGTGAGGGTATTTTTTTATCAAAAAAAATTAGACTGGAAGTACGTAAATATTGACAGGAAAAAAAAATAGACTAGCTTCATAGCTGGGTAATATGGTAGTCATGACAGAATTCCTTTCATGCTTTCTTTTACCTCAGGACAGTTCGTTCTGTATTAAACAAAAAAAGGTAGGAAAGAAAAATGAAGAAACTTTTAGTTCTCTTGCTCGCAGCGTTTATCGCATTCAGTTTTGCATCATGTGACAACTCAACACCGACTCCGGAAAATCCGGCAGTGAATGCTCCAGCAGTTAATACTGAAGAGAGATTTGCGGCTATGGATGATAATGAAAAGATTCAGTTTGTAAGTCTTATAGATGGTACAGCTATCATGAGTGAGGAATATAACAAACTATGGGCAGAGTTTAACCAGAAAATGATGAAGAATCCTAATAAGCAGCAGACTGTTTCAAATGAGGCAAAGACAATTACCATGACTGGTATTTACAATACTTCAAAACCTGAGATGAATATGACAGTGACTTATGATGGCCTTGTTATTGATGGCCTGACTTTCTGGGGACAGACTAAGCTTATGTCATCTCCATCTGGAAGCTCCTCTACGGCATCTTATACAGTGAGAGTTGAAGAGGCTTCTATGGGCTTGGAGGTTGGTGATGTCTTTAGCTATGTTAGTGAGTCTCTGTCTAATTCAACAGGCGGTTCAACTACGTATACCTTAAATGGCCAGAAACTGCCAACTCAAGAATATTAATCCGTATTAAAAAGTAAGAAAATAGGCACCTCCTGCTGGATTTACATGCAACGAGGTGCTTTTTTTATAGCACTGAATATTGAAAATATCTGAGGTTGATTCTCAAACATGGGAATAAATATATGTTTTCATGAAATATTTTTGATTGCCATCTCAAAATTATTTTTAAAGATGCCCAATTTAAAAATTTATTGAATATGGAAAAATTCCTACTTTTTTTAAGGTATTTTCCAAAATGGGAAACTTTTTATAATAATGTTGAGAAAATTATGGTAGTATTCATATATGATTGAACGTAAAGAGTATTTGGAACAGCTTTTTTCTTGGAAAGATGAGGATGTAATAAAAGTCATTACCGGCATACGTAGGTCTGGGAAATCTACTTTACTTGAGCAATTTCAGCAGTGTCTACTAAATGATGGTGTTGATAAGAGCCAGATTATTTCAATTAATTTTGAAAAATTGGAGTATGAGCATCTCCTTAATTACAAGAGCCTTTATGAATACATAAAAGATAGGTTGATTGAAGGTAAGACGACTTATATTCTTCTAGATGAGATTCAGCAGGTTGAGTCATTTGAGAAAGTGGTAGATGGTCTTTATGTTCAAAAAGGCGTTGATCTTTACATAACAGGTTCAAATGCCTATACGCTTTCAGGAGACTTGGCAACGCTATTAACCGGACGCTACATAGAAATATCGATATTGCCTCTATCTTTTAAGGAATATAAGAGTTTTTCAAGCGGGATGAGTGAGGAAGAGGTTTTTGCGATTACATGAAATGCGGTGGTTTTCCATATATATCTACTATGAAGGATAGGACGAATGATAAGGTCGATTCTTATATAGAGGGGATATACAATACGATTCTTGTAAGAGATATTGAGGAGATGCAAAGTAGGAAAGTATTGAAAGGTGGGAGAAGAAAAGTCCTTGATATAGTATTGCTTAAAACGATTGCAAGATATCTTTCGAGTGTCATAGGAAATACGATATCCATAAAAAGTATAACAGACTATCTGACATCATCAGGAAGAAAAGTTTCTTACAATACGGTGGACGATTATGTTTATTCCCTTATCGAAGCCTTTATTTTCCATCCCGTAGAACGTTTTGATATCGTAGGTAAGCAGATTTTGAAGAATAACCAGAAGCTTTATATTGTTGATTTGGCTTTACGTAATCATATTTTACCTCGTAGAGAGTATGATTTTGGTTTTTCCTTAGAGAATATTGTATATTTTGAATTACTAAGACGTGGTTATAAAGTTTACATAGGCAGGATCAGAGAGTTTGAAGTTGATTTTGTCGCATTGAAGAGCGGGGTAATCACATATTATCAGGTTAGTGCATCTTTGACGGATAAAAATACTTTTGATAGGGAAATGCGTCCTTTGACAATCATAAGAGACAATTATAGGAAAATAATATTGACCATGGACAGATTCACAGTAGGCAATTATGGGGGAATTGAAGTAATTAATATCTTGGATTGGCTCTTATCTTAGTTTTACTACCTACTCAAGTCGCATTTTCTATTGGATGGGTTGAAAAAATGGCCACCTATTGGGCCTAATGCCAGCCGTCCAGTGAGAGAATTGAATCAAGAGAGAATAAGCCGGAGGCTCGATGCTGGAAAAAAGAATGCAGAAATTGTCATGAATTCCAAAGATTTAAATAATGCGGCGGTGTTCATGCGCTATCATGTCATTTCTGTGTTTGATCATATTATTGGAATAGAAGCCACTTATGTGGAAACAGTGTTGAATAAAGTAAAATCAGATTATCCAAAATGCTATGAGTATTTTGAAGATGTTTTTACAGAAATTGAACGACAGTATGATGAACAGCTTGTTTCAATTGATGATGGGTACATAAAATTTGATACGGATAAAATCTATGCTACTTTCCCTGAGATGGTAGTATCTAAACTCCAATGATTCATTTTGAAATGATCATGCTGTTTTGTACAATCTGCAACACAGAATCATAATTGTTTATCTCTTATTCTTGACAGTAGGTAAACTTTAGACCATTATCAATTATAATATGTAGATATACATCGGGAGGTTATATGATGTTTTCGATAATTATAGCCCTCCTATGTTGTGTACTTGGCATCGGCATCGGATTCGTAGTCCGTTGGATATATGCAAAAAGCAAGCTTACTTCTGCAGAGCAGCAGGCCGTAAGGATCGCAAAGGAGATCGAAGACAAGGCCAATGCAGATGCAAAGGAGCTTATGCTTGAAACACGCGAAGCGTTGCAGAAGGAGCAACAGCAGAGTGAGCGTGATGCAAGAGAGAGAAGACTTGAACTGCAGAAGAATGAGAGAAGACTGCTGCAGAAGGAAATGAATCTCGAGCACAAGCAGAATGAGCTTGATGCTGTCAAAAAACAACTGGGAGAAAGAGAGAACTCCGTCTCTGAGAGAGAAAAAGCCATCGAAGAGAAGGAAGCGGAACTTGTTTCAGAACTTGAGCGCGTAGCATCCATGTCCAGAGAGGAGGCGAAGAGCCTCATCATAGAGGAGATGAAAGCGGAAGCTCAGCATGACGGGCAGGTTTATATCAATAAGATTGAGACTGAGACTCAGCTTCAGGCTGATAAGATTGCTCGTGACATAATCATCACCAGCATCCAGCGTCTGGCAACTGAGGTCTCGGGGGATATCACGACATCCTCAGTCACCCTTCCAAGTGATGAGATGAAGGGTAGGATTATCGGACGGGAAGGAAGGAACATCAGGACACTTGAGACTCTTACAGGTGTTGATATCATCATCGATGATACTCCTGAGGCTGTTGTAATCTCCTGTTTCGATCCAGTAAGGAAGGAGATTGCGCGTGTAGCCCTTGAACGCCTGGTACAGGATGGAAGGATTCATCCTGCACGTATCGAAGAGGTCGTGAACAAGGTGAGCAAGGAAGTCGGCAGAATCATCGTGGATGAAGGGGAGAAAGTCGTATTCGATCTCGGAATCCACAATATGGGGCCTGAGCTTATCAGGGCTCTGGGGCGTCTGCACTTCAGGACAAGCTATGGGCAGAATGTCCTTCAGCACTCCAAAGAGGTTGCCATCCTTGCCGGTATGATAGCAAGCGAAGTCGGTGCCGATACCGAGATTGCAAAGCGTGCTGGACTTCTACATGATATCGGAAAAGGCGCAGAGACCGAGAGTGAGGCCAACCATGCGGAGATCGGTGCGGAGCTTGTAAAGAGACTTGGAGAGGAGCCTCGTGTCGTAAATGCAGTCCTGTCACATCATAATGACGTCGAACCAAGCTGTATCGAGTCGATCATAGTGCAGATTGCAGATGCGATAAGTGCCGCCCGCCCTGGAGCAAGAAGGGAATCCCTTGATAACTATATCAAGAGGCTTGAGAACCTTGAAGGAATCGCAAAAGGTTTCGACGGGGTTGAGAACGCCTATGCAATCCAGGCAGGAAGGGAACTTAGAATCCTTGTCAATGCAGATGCCGTCTCCGATGAGAAGTCGAGGGAGATTGCAACAGGAATCGCACAGAGAATAGAAGCTGAGTTGAGGTATCCTGGAAAGATCAAGGTTACCATCATCAGGGAACTCAGGGTTGTGGAGTACGCAAGATAGTGTCTACAGTGAAAGTTCTTCAACTTGGTGATGTATCGGGCTCTTCTGGAATGGGAGCCCTATTCTTATCACTATCATCAATTGTTAAAGAGGAGAAGGTGGATTTCATCATCGCCAATGGCGAGAATGCCTCGGATGGATTCGGCATCAGCATCGATGACTATAATAATTTCCTCAAGATGGGGATAGATGTCATCACAAGTGGAAACCACATCTGGCAGAAGGAGGAGATCTATCAGACCCTTGAAAAGGCGGACAATCTTCTAAGGCCTCTCAACTATCCGTCAGGGACGATAGGAAAGGGTTATACGGTCAAGAACGGTATTGCCGTGATAAACGCACAGGGGAGGTATTCCATGACTCCGATAGACTGCCCGTTCCAGACCGTCGGTGCCCTTGTGGAGAAACTGAGGAAGACCACTCCCTTGATCTTTGTGGATTTCCATGCAGAGCATACAGAGGAGAAGGAGGCACTTGCCTTCTATCTTGATGGTAAGGTGACTTGCGTTGCAGGAACACACACGCATGTCCAGACCGCAGATGAGAGGATCCTTCCAGGTGGGACTGCATATATAACAGATCTCGGACTTACAGGTGTCCTGGATGGCGTCATAGGCAGCAGGGAGGATAAGGCGATAGAAAGGATGCTTACCCAGCTGCCGATAAAGAGTGAGGTCAAGGAAGGGAAGGCCCATATCCAGGGGATAATAGTCGAAGCGGATGCTGCTACAGGTAAAGCCCTGTCGATAAAAAGATTCTCTAGATGATCTTGTCATCAACTATGATTGCAACCCTCAGTTCAGGTCTTCCGATTCTGAGGGTTTCTTCTATCTGTGTCTTTGCTTTCCCTATGTCAGGGGAGGAGAGGAAATCATCAGAGAGTGCGATGTAGGCTATATCGTCTTCTATGCTAAGTCCTACCAGCCTTGTGC
Source organism: Candidatus Ornithospirochaeta stercorigallinarum (assembly GCA_018711525.1). Classification (GTDB taxonomy): domain Bacteria; phylum Spirochaetota; class Spirochaetia; order Sphaerochaetales; family Sphaerochaetaceae; genus Ornithospirochaeta; species Ornithospirochaeta stercorigallinarum. The sequence continues at coordinate 18,492 of DVIF01000055.1, read as the reverse complement.
CCCTGTCGATATATGTGATAAGCCCTTCTTTCAGGTTTTCATCCGTAGGAGCGGAGAGCAACGCCTCTATCCTCAGGTGGTCGATATCCGTAAACCCGGTTTTGCTCTCTGCCTCCGCTCTCGTGATCCCTTCGATTGAGTACAGGGCTATTTCCAGATTTGTCCTCTCTCCTTCGAGCAGTATGTTCTTGTATTCTTCCAAGGCTTCCATGTATCCATGGCCGGTCAGGTTGCTTTTTATTTCAGGACGTAGCACGACTAGAAGAGTGAGAAAGAAAACCGCATAGGCGGCAAGATATGATAGTATGTTTCTCGTGTTCCTCTCTTTTCCCATCAGATGCTGTTTCCCTGTTTTCTCTTGAGATGATAGTCGCAATTAAGGAAAAAATCCATAAAGACGGGCCGCGACATACTGAGAATGGTGAAAAGTACATCTTTTCCACCTTGCTGGAAAGAAAGGGCCAATCCGTATTATAATCAATGTATGGTTGAATTTAGTGGAATATCGTCATCCCCCGGCTACGCTATCGGAAAGGCTTTCATCTACCGTCATGACAAGCTTGTCATTTCCCATGACTTCATCTCATCAGATGAAGTGGATGCTGAGATAGCACGGTTGGAGGAATGCTTTTATTCCCTGATAAAGGAATTCAGGACCTATCTGGAGAATGCCATCGGCGACAGTGAGAAGGCTCTTTATACAGTAGAGCTTCTGATGCTGGAGGATGTTGAATACCATAAATCGATAAAGACACTGATTCAGAACAAGCGTTATAGTGCACCGTGGGCCGTCGAAGAGGCGACAGAAGAGATTATAAAGATGATAAGCGGTGTCGAGGACGAATACCTGAAAGAGAGAATCATCGATATACGGGACATCGAATACGCCGTCCTTGAGACGCTTACAGGAAAGAGGCGTGAGCATATCGAGGTCAAGGACAAGAGGATTCTCGTTGCGGACTACATCCTTACCAGCGAACTGCTTGGGCTTGAAGGTCTTGAGAACATACTCGGTATCGTACTTGATACAGGGGGGAAAACCAGCCATGTGTCGATACTTGCAAAAAGCAAGAAGATTCCATCGGTCGTAGGGGCGAATGGATTCTCCCTCTCCCTTGAGGAGGGCGAGACTGTCATTGTCGACGGACAGAACGGGATTGCAATCGCAAACCCTACATCCAGGAAGAAGGCGGAATACGAGAAGAGGAAGAGGGAGCTTGAGCAGAGCCTTGAGACCTACGGTGGAAATGCCGATGCAAAGGGATGCACAAAAGACGGGAAGAGAATCATTCTCGATGCGAATATCGAATGGCTTGAAGGTGTCGATGATGCAATCTCCTCAGGTGCTGAGAACATAGGTCTTTTCAGAACCGAGTTCATAGCAATCAAGAACGATATCCTCAACAGCCGTGATAAGAAAGATGAGATATATATGGATGCCGCTCTGAAGATGTCGGGCCATGGTGATGTCGTTTTCAGAACCCTGGATATCGGAGGGGATAAGAAGACGGATGGCATGATTGCAGAAGAAAATCCTATCCTCGGCTGGCGTGCCGTCAGGTATATGCTTTCCCACAGGAAGGATTTCAAGGCGCAGATGAGGGCTGTCTTGATGGCTTCCAGATACCATAATGTTAGAATGATGTTCCCGATGGTAAGCGGCATAGAGGAGCTTGATGAGACCCTCGACCTCCTTGATGAGGTGAAGAGGGAGCTTAGGAAGGAGAAGGTCGAATTCGATGAGGAGATGAAGATAGGGACGATGATCGAGGTCCCGTCTGCGGCATTGATATCCGATGTCCTTGCGAAGAAGGTCGATTTCTTCTCCATAGGGACAAATGACCTCATCCAGTACACGATAGCCGTGGACAGAGGTAATGATAAGACCAACTATCTATATAATCCACTCCACCTTGGAGTCCTCCGCCTTATGAAACTCATTGTGGACAATGCTCATGATGCGGGGATTGAAGTCGGACTATGCGGACAGATGGCTTCGGAGAAGCTGTATCTTCCTATTCTCGTGGGGCTGGGGCTGGATGAGCTGAGCATGAGCCCCGCAAGCCTTCCTGAGATAAGAAGATATCTCTCTTCTCTCTCGTATGGTGATTGCTCAAGCCTTGTAAATGAAGTACTCTCAGAAACTAACCCTGATGTGATAGAAAAGAAAGTTAAGGAATTTTTAAATGAGCGAGAAACTCGAAATTAGAAATAAGGCTGATATAGACAGAAGCCTTCCCTTGATAAGCATAATAGGCAGACCGAATGTAGGTAAGTCCACACTATTCAATCGACTTATCGGAGAGAGGAGGGCCATTACAGATCCGACTCCTGGAGTGACGAGGGACCCGATTCCCGCACGTTATCTTCTTGGAAACCACCCTGTGACACTGGTCGATTCCGGAGGTGTCAAGCTAGAAAAGGAAGGGCTGGATTATGCTGTGAGTGAGAAGTCCCTCTCTCTGATGGAGATTTCCGATTTGATTCTCTTCGTACTCGAATGCACAGAGCTCACGGGAGAGGATATGATGCTCATCGAGGAGCTCAGACCGTACAGCGACAAGGTCATCCTTGTCATAAACAAGGTCGATGATGTCTCAAGATACGACCTGGTGTGGAATTTCTTCAGTTATGGCTATCAGCGTGTTGTCGGCATCTCAGCTGCTCATGGAACTGGCTTTGAGGAGCTCGAGGATACGATGCTCGGCATGCTCAGCCTTGAGAGGGTGGAGCAAGAGCCTGAGGAGCCGGAGAGGATAAAGCTTGCAATCCTTGGTAAGCCTAATACGGGCAAGAGCACACTTACAAATCTTCTTACGGGAAGGGACATCTCCATAGTAAGTGAGATTGCAGGAACGACACGTGATGTGATGCGTGGAACCTTTGAATACAAGGGCACCGACTATACCGTTCTTGATACTGCAGGAATAAGAAGGAAGAGCAAGGTTGAGGAGGATGTGGAATACTACTCTGTGAACCGTGCGATAAAGACAATAGATGAATCCGATGTCGTTCTACTGATGGTGGATATCAAAGAGGGCCTTGCAGAACAGGACAAGAAGATCGCCAATCTGATCGTACGCAGGGGCAAGGGTATTGTGCTTGTCCTCAACAAGGTCGACCTTCTTTCAAATGTGCCGAATCAGATAGAGGCGATAAAAGACAGGGTGAGGTTCTTGTTCCCAATCCTCAGTTTCGCCCCGATTGTCACGATCTCAGCCCTGGAGGCGGACGGGGTCGCCAAGATGCTCGATACTGTATGGGCTGTCTGGAAGCAGCTGAACAAGAGGGTCGATACCGCCTCGCTCAATGACGCCTTGAAGGAGTGGACGAGCTCATATGAGATACCACGCGCTTCTGATGGCTATTACAAGATCCTCTATGGCACACAGGTCTCGACGAGGCCAGTGCGTTTCCTTCTGTTTGTCAACAAGATAAAGGATTTCCCAGAGACGTATCTTCAGTACATTAAGAACCAGCTGAGGAAGAATATGGGATTCTCCAGCATCCCCATTGAGATCAACCTCAGGGAAAGGAGGCGTAATCCAAGTCTCAAGGACAAGGGTCCCAGCAAGGATGAGCTTGATGCTCAGAGAATCGTCAAGCGCTCTCAGAATTCATCACGCAGCAAGGGAGTGATGAAGAAACCCGGCGGAAAGGCCCGTATCGGAAAGGAGAGGGAGAGGGCAGAGAAGATCGTACGCAACAGGAAGCAGAGGAAAGGGAAGTGAGCTATATCTCTGAAAATGGAATCAAAGCCGTCTGTTTTGACATAGATGGAACGCTTTATCCTAAGAGCCAGATGAACTGGATATTGTTCAAGAGTTCAGTATTCCATCTGCCTTTTGCTCTGAAGTACATGGCTATGCGTTCCCGCATGAGGGAGGCCGACGGCTATGGCGATTTCCCTGTGATTTCAAATGATGAGTTCAAGATGCGTGAATGCTTGATGATGTATCCCGGAGGAAAAAGGAGTCTTGAATGGTTCAAGGAGAAGGAGAGGAAGGTCTTCCATGAGAGATGGGAGAGGGATTTCCTTTCCATAAAGATGTTCGATGGGATGTCGTCATTGCTTTCCGACCTGGCAAAGGTCGTCTCCGTCGCACTCTTTTCGGATTTCCCGATTGGCAGTAAACTTAAGGCACTTGAGATAGATGGCATTGCGGATTATGTGCTTTCCAGTGAGGATATCGGGAGGCTGAAGCCTTCAAGGCTGCCTTTCCGTCTTCTTTGCGAGCATTTTTCTCTGAGGCCTGAAGAGGTCCTTTACGTTGGAGACAGCGAGGAGAAGGATGTTCTGGGAAGCAGGAAGGCCGGTATGAAAAGCCTTCTTATCACGAAGAATAAAAAGAAAGCTCTCAACAGCTCGGCAGATATAGTCGTCTCATCCTATACTCAGATGAGGGCGGTATTGCTATAAGGGGGAAACATGCTCAGCATAGTGGTTTCGGTTGCATTGTTTATTTTATCGCTTCTGATTTTCTTCTCTGTGAGGTCTTCAGATAAGAAATCAAGAAGTCTTGCAAATGTCAATGCACAGATAAAAAGTTTCAGGAGTGAGGTCTCCGCGACCACTCAGCGTCTTCTTACAAGCGCACAGGACTGTACGGACAATGTCCAGTCCCATGTGGAAAAGGCACGTAATACTGTCGATATAGTGAATACATGCCTCGATCGTCTTGCACAGCATCAGAAGGACCTTACCCAGCTTGAAGGCATATGTGTCGATTACAGGAGGGCCCTTGATAAGCTCAGGACACAGACGGAGCAGGCCGAGGCACGTATTGCAGTCGTCCAGCAGGAGGTGAGGAAGGCTGAAAGTGTCTCTGAGTTCGTTAAGTCCTTCCATGAGGAGTCTGAGCTGCTTGTCAATCAGATGCAGGATTTGAAAGCTGAGTATGTACGTCTTGTGACATCAACACAGGAATCACTGAAGCAGCAGGCGGCTCTCCAGAAGAGTGAGAATACGGATATGCTAAGCCAGTTCTCCAGTGCCGTCGAACGGCAGAAGGCGCAGCTTGTTGAATTCATAAATGTAGAGAAACAGGGATTCAGCCGTGAATGTGAAGAGCAGACCCGCATGGCGGAAAGCATCACAGAAAAGGTCAAGGACTACAGGGGAGAAGTTGAAGGCGCGATTAAGAATGCCACTCAGGCTGTACAGGGCCTCAAAGATGACATGAGGGCTTTCATAGAGGAAGAGAGGAAGAGCATCGAGGCTCTTAGAAGCGAAGTCTCTCAAAGCCTTGACGGAATGAAGAGGGATGTCGATTCAGAGAAGGTCTCCATGGATGACAAGGTCAAAGAGTGCATCAATCAGCTAGGCGTTTCCTTCGACTCAATCCTTCAGAATCTCAATGCCAAGAAAGCATCCCTTGATGAATATGTTGAAGAGAAGTACCAGGAGCTTGATAAGAAGATCATCTCCAGGGAGGGGGATTTCAAGGAGGGGATGTCGACCCTTTCAAAGGAAATCGACGACAAGATCCTTTCCCTTTCAAAAGAGAAGGATGCGTACTCGGAGAAGGCCCGTATCGGATATAAGGCCGCCTTGGCTGCAGAACTCGAAGAGATCTCCGGCAGTTTCGATAGGATGAAAGCCTCGGTGCTCGAGCAGATAGATTCCCTTGCAGAGCGTTCCAAGGACACCCGGGAGACTGTATCTATGCTTGCTTCCGGAGAGGCGGATAAGCTCAATGAGACCGTAATGAGATTAAAGGAGCTCAACGACAAGATAGCCCTCAGTGAGGCGAATCTCACCGCTATCCAGGAACAGGTCACGAAGGAGAGGGAAGAGCTTTACAAGAGGCAGCAGGAGCATGGAAAGCTCATAGGGCAGATAAACGATGTCCAGAAAGATCTTGAGAAGGCCCAGAGCGAGCTCAGCGAGGCAAAGGAAAAGAGGATGAAGGAAGAGGCCCAGGTCGTAAAGCTCCGTCTCGAACAGGACAGGTCGAAGGATATGGATGAGAAGAAGGTCGGCAGGAGCAGGGCAGAGACCATAATAGAGCAGTTCCCTGAGGATATTTTCATCGGAGAAGAGGAGGAGATAGACCTCGGTGATGATGACGACTGAGCTCTTGACGATTTAACTTCAGACGTATTATTTTCCTGAATGTATGGAAAACAAAGAAGAGCGGCATCATGTCCGCTCTTTTAATGAGGTTTTTTATGAAAGAAGAAAAAGACAAGGAAGAGATCATCGAAGAGGAGACCAAGGCTGAAGAGAAGGATGAGGTCGGTGCAGAAGAGGTGCTCTCAAAAAAGATAGCAGAGCTTGAAGATGAGATTAAGAGCCTGAAAGAAGACGAGCTCAGATATCGTGCTGAGACAGAGAACTACCGCAAGAGACTTCTAAAGGATAAGGAGAATGCGGTCAGGTTCGCCAACGAATCCCTTATCAAGGACCTTCTCGATCCTCTTGATAACTTCTCCAGGGCATTGGATGCTGCCGACAAATCAGAGGATTTCAAGGCGTTGAAAGATGGGATAAGCATGGTTGAAAGCCAGCTTATGAGCATACTTAAGAACAACTGGGGACTGGAGATCATAGAGGCGGAGAATAAACCGTTCAACCCCGAGGACATGGAGGCTTATGCCGTACAGGATAAGGAAGGACTTGAGGAAGAGACGGTCTTGAGCGTATTCCAGAGAGGGTATAAACTGCATGGAAAGGTGATAAGGAGCGCAAAAGTCATGGTCGGCAAGCCTGTAAAATCTTGACGATTGCAAGCCTCTTTATTATTTTGATTTCGTGAATCATCGGATTTGCATTTTAATTTTTTGATAATTAATGGGAGAACATAGAAATGAGTAAGATAATCGGTATTGACCTCGGAACCACTAACAGCTGTGTTTCAGTAATGGAAGGTAACGAGCCTATTGTAATTGCAAACAGCGAAGGAGACAGAACGACTCCTAGTGTTGTAGGATATAAAGGAAGTGACCGCCTTGTAGGAAAGCCTGCAAAGAACCAGATGGTTACAAACCCGGAGAATACGATTTATTCCATCAAGAGATTCATGGGAAGGAAGTTCCATGAAGTTGCGGAAGAGATCAAGATGGTCCCTTACAAGGTCGTCTCTGGTGCGAATGATGAGGTAAAGGTTGATGTCAACGGTGAGCAGCTCTCACCTCAGGCCATCAGTGCTGTAATCCTTCAGAAGATGAAGAAGACTGCAGAGGACTACCTCGGAGAGAGTGTCACAGAGGCTGTCATCACAGTTCCTGCATATTTCAATGACGCTCAGCGTCAGGCTACAAAGGATGCAGGCCGTATCGCAGGACTTGATGTAAAGAGAATTGTAAACGAACCTACAGCAGCAGCTCTTGCATATGGTTTTGGAAAAGATAAGAACAAGGACGAGACAATTGCGGTATATGACCTTGGCGGTGGTACTTTCGATATCTCAATCCTTGAGCTCGGTGATGGTGTTTTCGAAGTAAAGAGCACAAATGGAGATACACACCTCGGAGGAGATAATTTCGACCAGGTGATCATCGATTGGCTCGTAAGCGACTTCAAAGCTAAGAACGGCATCGATCTTTCTTCAGACAAGATGGCCCTTCAGCGTCTGAAGGAGGCGGCAGAGCAGGCTAAGATCACACTTTCCTCTTCTACGACCACAACGATCAACCTTCCGTTCATCACAGCAAACGCAAACGGACCGTTGCACTTGCAGGTTGAGCTCTCAAGAGCTAAGTTCGAGCAGATGATCGCTCCACTTGTAGAGAGAACAAAGACACCATGCTTGAATGCCCTCAGGGATGCGGGACTTTCTGCAAGCCAGATCGACGAGGTCATCCTTGTCGGTGGTTCTTCAAGGATTCCTTGTGTTCAGGCACTTGTGAAGGAGCTCTTCGGAAAAGAGCCGCATAAGGGTGTGAACCCTGATGAGGTTGTTGCCGTCGGTGCTGCCATCCAGGGTGGAATTTTGAGTGGAAACGTAAAGGACGTCCTTCTTCTCGATGTCACACCGCTTTCCCTTGGTATCGAGACCCTCGGTGGAGTGATGACCAGGCTTATTGAGAGGAATACTACAATTCCTACGAAGAAGAGTCAGATCTTCAGCACAGCAAGCGATAACCAGACAGCAGTATCGATTCATGTGCTTCAGGGAGAAAGAGAGCTTGCAAGCCAGAACAGGACTCTTGGAAACTTCGACCTTGTCGGTATTGCACCGGCACCTCGTGGAGTTCCTCAGATCGAAGTCACTTTCGATATCGATGCAAATGGCATCGTGCATGTAAGTGCAAAGGACCTTGGAACTGGAAAGGAGCAGAAGATTGTAATCGAGTCTTCTTCCGGACTCTCAGAGGATGAGATCGAGAAGATGGTCAAGGAAGCTGAGGCTCATGCAGCAGATGATAAGAAGGCAAGGGAGACCATTGAAGCAAGGAATACCGCAGAGAGTGTGGTATACCAGACGGAGAAGGCTCTCAAGGATTACGGTGACAAGGTCACAGAGACTGAGAGAAGTGCTATAGAGAATGCAGTAAACGATCTTAAGAGCACACTCCAGAACCAGAATGCCACTGCAGAGGAGCTTAAGAGCAAGACCGATGCGGTGCAGCAGGCATCCATGCAGCTCGGACAGAAGATCTATGAGCAGGCTGCTCAGCAGAATCAGCAGGGTGGAGCACAGGGTGCATCATCCCAGAGTGCAGGTCCGGAGCAGAATTCGGGAAGCACAAAGAATGACGATGGTTCTGTGGATGCAGATTTTGAAGAGGTTAAGTAATACTTCTTTCTGCAACATTTCGAAAAAGGGAGACAGCATGCAAGCCATGCTGTTTTCCTGTGTTTTAAGGGGATAAGATGGCAAAGCGTGATTATTATGAAGTTCTCGGTGTTTCCAAGGGCGCCAGTCAGGATGAGATAAAGAAGGCTTACAGGAAGATTGCCTTGGCGAACCACCCTGATACACATCCTAACGACAAGGCGGCTGAGGAGAGGTTCAAAGAGGCCAGCGAGGCATATGAGATCCTCTCAGACCCTAAGAAGAGGAGCAACTATGATCAGTTCGGCTTTGCTGGAGCCAATGATGCCGGCGGAGCAGGGAACTATAGCAATGTCTATAGGGATTTCTCTGATATCTTCGGCGGTGTCGGTGGTTTTTCAGATATTTTCGAGACCTTCTTCGGCGGTGGTGCAAGAAGAGGCTCATCCTATTCCTCTGGAAGGGCGGGCAGCTCATTGCAATATGAGCTTACAATAGACTTCAATGAGTCTGTAATGGGCTGTAAGAAGGAGATCTCCTTTTCCCATTACGTAAAATGCGACTCCTGTCATGGCACTGGCGGAACGGGCAGGATAACATGTCCTACCTGTCACGGTTCAGGTCAGGTCGCCCGTGGTAATGGTTTCTTCCAGGTCTCTTCGACCTGCTCCACATGTCATGGAAAGGGTACCATTGTTGAAAATCCGTGTGCCACATGCCATGGTACGGGAACTGTCAGGAAACCGGAGAAGCTCGTGGTGACAATCCCTGCCGGGGTGAAGACGGGAAGCCGTCTTACTCTGAGAGGCAAGGGGGACGCAGGTGAGAATGGTGGACCTGACGGGGATCTTTTCATTGTGATCGCCGTAAGGGAGGACAAGTACTTTGTCAGGGATGGGCAGGATGTCTATCTTCAGGTGCCTATATCCTTCTCCCAGGCTGTTCTTGGTGCGGATATCTATGTTCCTACAATTGATGGCGGTGATATCAAGGTATCGATTCCTTCTGGAACGCAGTCCGGGGATACTCTGAGAATCAAGGGCAAGGGATTCCCGTTCATAAATTCCTCCCAGAGGGGGAACATGTTCCTGCGCCTGGTTGTGAATGTGCCTAAGCGTGTCTCACTTAAAGGACGCAGGATACTCAAAGAACTTGCTGAAGAGCTCGGGGAGAGCGAGAGACCCTCTCCTGAAGAGTTTGAAGGTGATATCAGAGACTGACCAGAGATGGTCAGTTTTTTTGTTTTGAGTCTTGTTTTGTTTCTTGAAAATCAAATAAGATACTTAGCATGGGTGAAAGAATATATGGTTATCATGCTATAGAGGAGGGGCTTAAGAAGGCTTTTGCCGGTTCAACCCTCTATCTCATGCGCTCTGGTGGAGAGCGTCTTAATAAACTTGAATTCAAAGCACAGTGCACAGGAAAGGTCGCAGTTAAGAAGGTAAGCAGGGATGAGCTCGACAGGATGGCTCCAGGAATCGACCATCGTGGTGCGATACTCGATCTCGGTGGGCCGAGGAAGGGGGCAAGTCGTCTTAAAGAGGTTTCTGTGGAAGACTTCATCTCCTCCCTTGAGGAAGGAAGGGACTATCTTGTGATTATGCTTGACGGGATAACAGATCCCCATAATCTCGGGGCGATCCTTAGGAGTGCCGACCAGTTCGGGGCTGACCTTGTTGTGATTCCGGAACGAAGAAGCGTCCAGGCAAACGAGACTGTCGTAAAGGTCTCAAGCGGGGCTGCACAGTATGTTCCCCTTGCTGTCGTGACAAATCTTACAAGGGCGCTTGAGAAGCTTAAGGATAACGGCTTCTGGGTATATGCCGCCGATATGAACGGCTCTTCAAGCTATGAAGAGAAGTTCAGTTCACGTTCTGTTCTTGTGATGGGAAGTGAAGGCAGCGGCATTTCAAGCCTGGTGAGGAAGAATTCAGATTACGTTGTATCTATTCCCATGAGGGGGCACATAGATTCCCTAAACGTCTCCGTTGCTGCGGGAATACTGATGTACCAGTACAGGAAGAATCATGATTAGGACTGGAAGAAACGGTTCCCTATATCGTTTCTGAACCAGCCGCCTTCAAGATGTATGCCTGCCATCGTATGGTAGGCTTTTTTATTCGCCTGTTGTATGCTTTTCGCCTTTCCTACGACTGTTACAGCCCTTCCTCCTGTGGTTACAGGTCTTCCTGAGGCATCACTGTCTACGGCTCCACAGAAAATCAGAGGAAGCTTGTCTATCCCCAGTCTTCTTATATGTGTGAGTCCTTCGACCTCTCTTCCTGTTATGCTGTCCATAGGATAGCCTTCGCTTGCCAGGACGACGGCGACCGTGAAGTCATCACTTGTCTTAAGTTCGACCTTGTCAAGCTCATCATTGTTCATGGCTATCAGGATTTCCAGCATGTCGTTTTCTATCAGGGGAACGAAGGCCTGTGCCGCTGGATCGTTGAAACGCACATGGTAGTCCACGAGTATCGGCTCCCTGTCGTCCTTTATGATTATCGAGAAAGTAAGAACCCCTCTGTATGACAGCTGTTCGACCTTCATCCCATAAAGGGTAGGGTCTATGATCTTCTCTTTTATCGCTTCCGCTATGTCTTCATGGATGGGAACAGGGCATATGGCTCCCATCCCTCCTGTGGGTACGTCATCTCCTTCCTTTCTTCGCGTATACTCGCTTACGATGGGAAGTGGAAGGTAGTTCTTGTTGTCGAGCAGTATCGTGGCTGTGATTGGAAGGCCGGGAACATATTCCTCGAGGAATACGGGGCCCTTCTGCAGAAGACGCTCTGCGTACTCAAGCAGTTTATCCGTATCGTTTGAGCTGAGCGTCTCCCTGCTGGGAGAGATGTTGTTGCTTTTCACTATGAAATCCCTTCCCTTGTGCCTCTCCAGGTATCTAGCCATATGTTCTATATCGGCAAAGAGGCTTCGCCTGGGGGTAGGGATGTTGTGACGGTCTGTGAAGGAGCGGCTGAAGGCTTTGTCATCTTCGAGTTTTATGGACTTGCTGGGGGCTCCGAATGTCTTTATGCCCCTTGCGTTGAGATATTCGATGACTCCTGTCAGAAGAGGTGCTTCCGTACCTACGAACACCAGGTCTATCTCATGCTCAACACAGGCCTTATAGACACTTTCCCCATCGGATGGGTCTACATTTTCCAATTTCTCAGCGATGTCCGGTGTGCAATAGTTACCTCTTGCAACAAAGAGTCCTGAGATAAAACAGCTTTTGCTTAGCCACCATGTCATCGCGTGGTCTTTAGCTCCTGAACCTAGAACCAGAACGCGCATAATCACAACTCCTTAATTAAACGCTAGCATATGGAAATTCACAATTCAAGAAAATTTTCAGACTTTCCAATCCTGCTCAATAAGGAGTTCCAACGCGTTTTCGTATTCTTTATAAGAGGATGCGGTGGCTATCATGTTTTTAACCCTGCTGGAATTCCTCGTCCCCTTGATATATGCCATCATGACCTTGCGCATCTCCCTGGACGCTGCATCCTCCCCGTAATAGCTTATTGCAAGATCAAGATGTCTGAGTGCTGTCTCTGTTTTCTCCTTTAAGGATGGAAGGCTGTAGCTGCCATACTCGAGAAGTTCCCTGGTCTCCCTGAATATGAAAGGGTTTCCTATTGCACCACGGGCGAACATGACTCCGTCCGCTCCATAGTCTTCAATGTATTTTTTTGCATCTTCGGGGGAGAAGACATCCCCGGAGGCATTCAAGAGTGGACTGGTGCTGTCTCCTTTTGGAAAATGATTCCTCAGGATCCTGAAGTGTTCTTTCCTTGCTTCTCCAGAATACCCTTGGGCGCGTGTCCTGGTGTGCATTGTGAGTTCATCCGCTCCGTTTCTGACGGCCATCTCTGCAAATTGTATGTAGTTCAGGTCACTCTCATCCCAGCCAAGACGGAATTTTATGGATATCCTGAGCCCCGTCTCTTCTTTCAGGACATGGATTATCTCTCCTGCCTTTTCAGGTGTTTTCATCAAAGCAGATCCTGCTCCTGTCTTTACGACTTTGGGGACGGGGCATCCCGCATTGATGTCTATCTTGCTGAAGTCCTGCCATCTCAATACCTTGAGGGCTCTGTAGAAGGTATCTGCATCAGGTCCGAAAAGCTGTAGTGTAAGATTCTCAGAGCGGTCGAAAGGCTCAAGAAGGGCCTTAGTCTTACTGCTTTTCCTGGCAAGTCCTTCTGCTGAGACCATCTCGGTCACGGTCTCTTCGGCACCGAAGCCTACCGCTATTTCCCTGAATGCCTTATCCGTATAGCCTGCAAGAGGCGCAAGTGTTAGTGCCATGAAAGGAAAATACCATCAAAACCACCTCTTTGTCCACAAAGCACTTATTGCTTAATTAGTTATCTCATGATACCTTTTCTACCATGAAAGCAAATAAAGTGAAGGCATCTAATGAAGATAAGGCCTATATCTATATAATAAAGAATCCCAGCTATAATGATATATGCCTGTGTGCATATGACAGCATCCTCTATCCTGGGACTCCCGTTGTATACGACACCCGTTTCGGTCTTGACCTGGGAATCGTCACTTCTCCTGCCCCGAACCCTGAGAGGAAATATGAAAAGGGGTCCACAGAGGTCCAGGCTGCATGTCACGAGGGGTGCTGCGGAATGTCATTCGTTGAACCGGAACTGAGAGCTGTTCCTGCGGATGTCGATTATATCGACCATCTTGCAACGCCTGAGGAGATGGAGAAGTATGAGGAGAACTCGGGCAGGGAGGAGGCGGCCCTTCGCGTCTGCAGGGAGAAGGTCCTCAAGCATAATCTGAATATGAAGCTTGTAACCGCACACTTTCTTCTCGGGGAGCCGAAGGTTATCTTCTTCTTCACCGCTGAGGAGAGGGTCGATTTCAGGGACCTGGTCAAGGATCTCGTCTCTGTGTTCAGAATGAGGATAGAGCTCAGACAGATCGGGGTCAGGGATGAGTCCCGTCTCATCGGCGGCCTGAGCGTATGCGGACGCGACTACTGCTGTCATTCGATAACCAGCCAGCTTGAGCCTGTTACGATAAAGATGGCAAAGGAGCAGAACCTGTCTCTCAACAGCATGAAAATCTCCGGTCCATGCGGAAGACTGCTGTGCTGTCTTGCTTATGAATATGATTATTACGTTGAGGAAAAGGCATCGTGTCCTCCTGAAGGCACACGTCTGAAGATAGGGCATGAGCTGTGGAAGGTAACGGAGGTCAACATCCTCTCTCATAAGCTGACTGTGCAGGCTGCGGAAGGGCAGACGATGTTCATTCCTTTCTGTGAGGTCGAGTACGATGATGAGAGCGGCTATTGGATCGTAAGCGATGAATTCCAGGAGGATTTCCTGGGCTAGGTTGATTTTGTTTTCTTTTTCCAGATGGTGATTCCGGTTATGATTCCTCCACCTGTAGTGGCGAGTACATGTGAACTGAGGCCATAATCCTTTTTACTATAGAAACTTAATAAACGCTATTGACCAAAATTGCACTATTGTGATAATTTGACTAACGCTGTCGGGAAAAACTCAACCAGATCCTACAGCGAATATGAATAAATAATTATTCTTGGAGGAAATAAAGTGGCAAAGAAATCCGCTCAGAGAAGTGAACGCAGAAATCAGGCTCGCAGAATGCTTAATCGTGCGGCAAAGAGCAAGGTGAGAACATCCATCAAGAAGTTCGAGGCAGCTCTTCTTGCTGGCGATAAGGAAGCAGCAAGCACATTGATGCATGACAGCTTCAAGCTTCTTGACAGTGCAGCAAACAAGAAGGTTATGCACCGCAATACTGTTGACAGAAAAAAGAGTAGAATGGCACATGCTTTCAATAAGCTTGCTTAATTGATTGGTGGTCGAATATGGACGAGAAACTTACCAAAGCAGCAATAATAGAGAATCTACATGACAAGCTTGGCTTGAACAGGACGGAAATCCATATGGTCATTGATGAGCTTTTCGAGGAAATCAAGGACGGGCTCAAGGATGACAGGGTTATCGAACTCCGTGGTTTTGGCACTTTCGAGGTCCGCACCAGAAAGGGTAGAGAGAAAGCTAGAAACCCGAAAACAGGAGAAGTGGTCGCTGTTGATAAGCATGGTGTAGCGATATTCCGTCCGGGAAAAGAGCTCAAAGAGTTCGTCTGGAATATCCGCACAGCTAAAGAACTTGATTGATTATCAGGAGAAACAAGGCTTGAAAACTTTGAAGAAAAGAAGCCTCAGGACGGTATGTTCTGAGGTTTTTGTTTTATTGATTACATCGTTTGTATTTTCATTGGCGTTCCCTGGCCTCGTCTTTTCCGAGGGCATGGGCTTCATCTCATTTTTAGTATTGATTCCGGTATTTGCTGTGATAAGGAATACCAGCTGGCGTCTTATAGCACCATATGGATTCTTCTATGGCTTCATGTGCTATATATTCTTCAACTACTGGCTTTCATCATTCCACCCACTTGCAATCTTGATTGTCCCTATCATAAAGGGTGGCGAGATGTTCTTCCTTTTCCCTGCCCTCAAGGCGGCAGATACCTTCTTTAGGAAGAGAAGCTATGTTCTTCAGGCGATCATATGGGTTGCTTATGCATATCTCTCGGAAGGATGGTTCGCAGGCTATCCCTATGGCACCATCTGCTATGCCCTGTATGATTACCGCCCTCTTATCCAGATTGCGGATATCACGGGAATCTGGGGGATCATATTCCTGCAGGTCCTCCCTCAGGCATTCCTCGGCAATTACCTGGTCGACAGGATCAAAGGTGAGGCTGAACCGTTCAAGCTCTACCTCAGGAGCAACTGGATAATCCTCTCTGTCTATGCCGTCCTGGTTGCCGCTTCCATAATCTATGGCTTTGTAAGGATCTCAGAATGGGAGGATAAGACGCCAGAGCGTACATGGCGTGTTGCCGCCGTACAGCATAACCATGACTCATGGCAGGGAGGATTGACGACATATACAAGGAACTTCAACAACCTCAAGCGCTATACACTTGAAGCAATAACAAAAGATCCTGATATAGTAATATGGTCTGAGACGGCTTTCGTACCTTCAATCGACTGGAACATGATGTATGACTATGAGGGCAATCACGAGATGAGGAAGCTCGTCCAGGAGTTCATCAGTTTCGCAGAATCACTTCCCGTACCTCTTCTTACAGGAAACGCCGATGGTGAGCCTATATATCCGGAACAGGGACCTCTTCTCGAGGATGGAAGCCAGAACAGGAAGGACTACAACAGCGTCGTTCTCTTCCAGAATGGAAGAATAGACGGCAAGTACCGCAAGCAGCATCTCGTACCGTTTACAGAGCACTTCCCATATGAGAAGCAGATGCCATGGCTTTACAACCTTCTCCTTGCGAACGACTACCAGTGGTGGGAGATGGGGACGGAGCCCGTCGTCTTCGAATCCGATGGGGTGAAGTTCTCCACTCCTATATGTTTCGAGGATGTCTTCGGATATCTTTCCGCAGAATTCGTACATGAGGGTGCCGATGTCATTGTCAACATGACAAACGACAACTGGTCGGGCTCTGTTGCTGCGGAGAAGCAGCATGCATATATAGCCATATTCCGTGCCGTAGAGACGAGGAAATCCGTCATCAGGGGTACCAACAGCGGCCTGACATGCCTTATAACCCCGGATGGGGAGCTCCATGATCCGATGAGGCCCTTCTGGATGGGCTATCATGTATATGATGTACCTGTATATGAGGGTGGAAATGATACATTCTATGTAAACCACATAGACCTCTTTGCGAAGATCGCCGTCTATACATCGATTGTCATACTTGTATCTGGAGCCGCACTTAAGATTGCATCCACAGTAAAAGGCAGAAGGAAAGATGACTAGGTGTTCTTTGATCGTGATAGGGACAGAGCTAACACGTGGAATCATAGCAGACCGTCACGGACAGCTTGTCTCAAAGGAGATGACGCATATCGGGGTGCATATGTCGGAGATCGTGGCAATCCCCGATGATGGAACCATAACGAATGTATTGAAGGCCCTGAAGAAGAATAATGATATCATAATCGTCACCGGCGGACTCGGGCCGACTCAGGATGATATGACACGCAAGTGCATCGCCGATGTCTTTTCATCAGCCCTTGTCAGAGACGAGAAATGTTTTGAGACTCTGGTCCGGAGGGTGGGAGAGGAGAAGGCTCTTGGTGCAAATGAGAAGCAGGCCTACATCCCGCAAGGTTTCACTGTGATGGAGAATCCCAATGGAACGGCCCCCGGGTTCTATGGTTCTGATGAGGGGACATATGTCTTCGCCCTTCCCGGGCCTCCCAGGGAGATGGAGCCGATGTTCTACTCTTCGGTTCTTCCAAAAGTAAAGGAGCTTCTGGATATGAAGGACGGAGAAAGATACGAGTATTCTTCCTTCATAACGGCAGAGGCACGTCTTGAAGAGCTTACAGAGCGCTATGCCGGGATAGATTGGGGCACGAGGTTCCAGGACTACAAGATAAGCCTGTATGCCTCATCTGATGATAGGCGGAATGTAGAGGAGGCGATAGAGGCTCTTGCAAAAGAGGTGGGACCCTACCGTCTTGTCGAGGGAGATGTGACCGCCCTGGATATCCTCATAGGGACAGTTAGGGAGAAAGGTGTCATGATAGCGGCTGCCGAAAGCTGTACAGGAGGGCTTCTTTCCTCCCTTCTTACCTCAAAACCTGGCTCAAGTGACTATTTCCTCGGCTCTGTCGTCTCATATGACCCATCTGTGAAGAAGGGTGTGCTTGGCGTAAGGGGAGAGACGGTGGAGCGCTATGGTGTGGTCTCTGATGAATGTGCCCTTGAGATGGCGGATGGAGTAAGAAGGATCACAATGGCGGACTATTCGGTGTCGGTAACAGGAGTCGCCGGCCCTGATGAGAGTGAAGGCAAGAAGGTCGGCACTGTCTCTTTTGGTTTCAGCGGAAAAGATAGGAGTAGCTGTTCTTTCACCCTCCATTTCACTTCATGGGGAAGGGATTCGATCAGGAGGAAGGCTTCTGTCTCGGCAATGCTGTTCCTCTCTGCATACATAAAAGGTGAGGATGTGATTAAAATGAGCAAGGAGTGGACCAACATATGAGCCTAGAGAAGGTCATGGCATATCTGAAGGAGAAGGGATATGAGGAGAGGGTCAGGTTCTTCGATGTCTCAAGTGCCACCGTGGAACTGGCCGCAAAGGCTCTTGGGTGCGAGCCTAAGCTTATTGCAAAGACCCTTGCATTTAAAAAAGGTGACGATGGTGCCCTTATCATAGTGACGGCAGGAGACACGAAGATAAACAATGGGGAGTTCAAGCGTCGTTTCGGGTTCAAGCCTTCGATGCTCACTCCTGAGGAGACGCTCCGTCATACAGGGCACAAGGTGGGAGGCGTCTGTCCTTTTGCCCTCAATGAGGATCTGGAGGTATATCTTGATGAATCCCTTAAAAGGTTCGAGACGATCTATCCTGCTGTAGGGACGGCAAACAGTGCCATAGCACTCTCTCCTGATGAGCTATATGCCCTTTCAAATGCTTCTGGATGGGTCTCTGTCGGGAAAATCTTAGAATAGGAGGACCCCTTATAAGGAGCGTCCTCCCCATATGTTGACAAAGCCTCTGATTGGGTAATAATATCTTAGTTGTTAAGGAAACTAATCCTTTATTTTATTTAATTTATTATCAACTGACATTTTTAATTGATAAATAAATTCATTCTAATTTTTAAATGGAGTTTTACTCGATGTCTGATGAGACGGTAAAGCAGGATGCCGAAGCCTTGGCT
>DVIF01000054.1 GCA_018711525.1 Candidatus Ornithospirochaeta stercorigallinarum | reverse complement strand
GCCAAGGGGATTCATCACCAGAAGATGGAACGACTGTATTATCGCAGATGCCGTTATCAGGAGGTCCGCCTCCATTCCGCCGAAGCGTGAGAGCATCGTATTTAGAAGAATCATCAGCAGGCTGTCTGTGGCTATGATTATGAACGGGGAGATGCCGAATTTCACGATCTTCAAAACAAGGGATCCGGGTAAGGCGACCTTTTTCAGTCTGAGCGGAAGCATGATGTCCTTCCTTGTTATGAAATAAAGGGTAAGCAGGAACTGTACTATCTGGCTTATGACTGTCGCAATCGCAGCCCCTTTGACATCCATTTCGAATATGAAAATGAATACGGGGTCGAGAACGACGTTGAACACTGTCGCCGTTATGACGGCAATCATCGCCTTCTTGCTCTGCCCCTGGTTTATGAGATAGTTGGAAAGCCCGGTTGCAATGATGATGAACGGAGTGCCTGCAAGATACCATCCAAGATATGTGGATGCATATCCTATGTTCTTATCTGTCGCACCGAAGAGTTCTAAGAGCGGATTGCGTAGAAAAAAGAAAAGCGGGGTGAGAACCAAAGAGAGCCCCAATAGAAGGTATAGTGCCGTAGTAAGCACATCCTCAGCCTTCTTTTTCTCTCCTCCACCAAGCCGCATCGCCATTATAGGAGCTCCTCCGAGTCCGATAAGGACACTGAATGAGCTTACAAGTGATGTTATGGGGGAGGCGATCCCGACTGCAGAGAGCGCAGTCGTTCCGATTACATCGATATGCCCGATATACATCCTGTCTACAATCGCATACAGCACCTGCACCGCTTGTGATATCGCAGTGGGTATGCTCAGTCGCAGGCAAAGCGGGATGAGCTTGTCGTTATCTAAATCTATCCTGGCCATGGCAGAAGCTATTATAGAATTATCGATGCCGTTTGTTAATCGCCTTGAAAAAGGAAAAGACAAGTCATATCATAGGCCGTATGGAAATTTCGGATTTTGGAAAGAAGCTTACGGAGAGGTCCGGCATACTCTCCCTGATGGATGACCTCGGACGACCACTTCCCGAAGGTGTCACCCCCTATCCCCTCGGAGGAGGGAACCCCGCAAGGGTGGAGGAGGTGGAAAGGCTTTATGAGGAGAGGATGAAGGCAATGCTTGAGTCGAAGGAGTTCCTTTCCGTGATTTCCGCCTATGATGCTCCGCAGGGAAGGATGACTTTCCTGAAAGATATCGCATCCTATTTCTCAAAGCGCTACGGCTGGCCTGTAAGTGAGAGGAACATCGCAGTCACCAGTGGAAGCCAGATGTCGATGTTCTTCCTTTTCAATCTTTTCAGCGGCAGATACGGGGAAGGGGAGAAGCATATACTATTTCCACTCATGCCTGAATATGTCGGTTATGCGGACCAGAGCATATACCGCAATATGATGAGGAGTGTTCCATCCCGCCTCGAGTATTATGATGACCATAGCTTCAAATACATACTGGATAAGGGTGCAGTCTCATCCTATCTTGATGAGCATGATGATGTTGGGGCGATCGCATTCTCCCGTCCTACAAATCCCAGCGGGAACGTGTTGAGGGATGATGAGGTCCAGTTCCTCTCATCTGAGGCGGAGAGGCATGGAATCCCACTGATAATAGATAATGCCTACGGCCTTCCTTTCCCTTCCATCATCTTCTCCGATGCTCATATCACATGGAATGAGAACATCATACTCTCCATGAGCCTATCGAAGATAGGACTGCCATCAATCCGTACAGGGATTGTCATCGCATCAGAAGAGGTCATAGAGGCCCTTTCGAACATAAATGCGATTGTAAGCCTTACCGCAGGCTCCTTCGGACAGGCTCTTGCCGGCTCCCTTATCGCCTCAGGAGAGCTTGAGAGGATATCCAGGGATGTGGTCATGCCGTTCTATAAGGAGAAATCCGCAAGATGCAGGGAATACATAAACACATATTTCAAGGGTACCGACTACTATTACCATAGGAGCGAGGGGAGCATATTCATCTGGCTCTATCTGCCTGGCCTGAGGATCAGCAGTCTTGAGTTCTATCAGAAGCTCAAAGAGAAGGGTGTTGTCACAGTCCCCGGTGAGTATTCGTTCTATGGCTCAGAGGAGCAGCTTGTGGGAAAGGCATATCCCCATCCTCATTATGATAAATGCCTCCGTCTGAATTACTCTGCCGATGATGAGTGTGTGAGGAACGGAATCAGGATTATCGCCCTCCTTTACAGGGAGTATTCTTGAAAGAAACAATAATTTGACATATTGCTTTCACCATATCGTCATTTTTCTATCCGATATTAGTAGGTATAAGGAGTGGAAATGACTATGAAAGCAAAGAAAGTTGTTTTAGTTCTAATGGTATTGGTTCTCTCCTCAGCGGTGGTGTTTGCTGCATCGGCGCAGAAACTGTATGAGGATTTCTCCGATGCAGTGGCGCGTGGTGATTTGGATGGTGCTATCAGCAGCTATTCGGATTTGGAAGAGAGGATCAGCGATGAACTTTCAAGTACGAACAAGTCACTTGAGAAAGCATTTGAAAAGAATAATATGGATTTGTATCTTGAGGCCAGGAGTGATCTCAGGACCCTTTCTGGATACAGGATCACAAGGGAGCAGAGTGATGCCTTGCTTGCCCTGATTGTCGAAGAGGATGGGGAGAAGGCCCTGGAGGATGCAGGATGGCTTTACAGCATCAGCTCTTATTACAGGCCGACATTATCACTTGATTATTCTGCAAGTGGAGAGAATTTCTCCTACAGCTATCGCTCCAGTGTAAGTGTCAAGCCGGGTACGGAGGTGACGCTTCCCGACCAGGAGTCCATCAATGCAAATTCAAACAACCTGGGCCAGCTCGTAGGATGGGGCGTTACCAGGGATGAGGTTACATACGGTGCCGGGGAGGTGATTACAATGCCTCTTACCGACCAGACACTCTATGCAATATGGCGTAATGCAGTCACATTCAAAGATGATGTGAGCGGTATCGATGAGACAAGCGAGGGTGTTGTGGAGGGTGATGAGATTGCCATCCCTCAGATCACATCAAGTGATGGTTCCAATGTCTTCATCGGATGGTATGATTCAACGACAGGTGAATTCCTCGGACCCGAGGAGGAGGTCTATAGCGTACGCGGAAACGGTGCGAGCTTCGAGGCCCTATATGCATCCCTTGAGATATCGAATGCAAGCACAAGTCCGTATTCGACACTTCCCACAAACATACAGGTTACGCTCACGTTCAATGTTGAGAATACAGGAAATGAGGATTTAAAGGACCTGACGGTCACCATCTCTTCAGCAGACAGTGATTTGACGATTCTTACAGACACCCTCCATTTCAGGAGGCTGCCAAGCGGCAGTGTGGGAACCGTATCGACCCGCATCGTATATACCGGTACGGAAAGTGCAAGGCAGATTCCTCTGACTGTCACTGTTACGGATGAAGATGGAAATGCATGGAGCAGTGATTTCACGATTGCTTCAAAATAACAGTCTTGATGGATAATCAGTTTTATGGGGATGGCCGTTGGTCATCTCCATTTTTTTCATAAAAAAACGGTGTAATCACTTACACCGCTCTCTCAAAGCCCCCTGTCGGATTCGAACCAACGACCCCGAGATTACAAATCACGTGCTCTGGCCAGCTGAGCTAAGGAGGCATCTGTTCTTTCGAACAACGCTAAGGTACACGATTTGATAGACAATATCAATAGGTTTTCTGAAATTTTTTTTTGATTGCAACTAAAAAACTGTCATTTCCTATGAAATAAAACGGAATGTATTCAATATATGTCTTGATGTAGATTCACATTAATGGTATAAATTCAGAGGTTTGACAATTAATCTGTAGTTTTGTACTATACAGTAAGATTTTGTCTATTTCTACGTGGAGGACGATTATATATGGCAGGTAACGTATCTAAGAACGCACACCGTGAAGGTGCAAAGGTATTGATGAGCAGATGGGGCGGCGCTATTAAGATGAAGAGCGTATTTGAAAACGGCAAGCTCCGCCATGTCGCATATTGCGAGAAGACAGGCAATACCGCAAGAAAGCCAAAGGACTTGATGTAATATAAGTCTTTTCATGATGAGACCTGTACTGACGAGTACAGGTTTTTTTGTTTTTAACGGATTCGATACATTTTTTTCATATGAAACGGGGTGTTCCTATGTTAATATAGAATCTAAAGGTTCAGACCCTATCTAAATTATTTTTCAGGAGGAATAGCGTGAAACGTTTTTCTAAGATTGTTTCTATCGCTTTAGTCGCCTTATTGGCTATAGCTTTAGTAGGTTGTAGCACGACAAGCACCGTTGAATCCGTTCCAGAGATTGTGCTTCCTGCAGCTGCACCTGCAACACCTGCTCCAAGTCCGGCACCGGCACCAGCACCAGTACCGGCTTCAGCAGATGAGCCTGTTGCAGAGGAGGTTGTTGAAGTAGTTGCTCCTGCTGTGGCGGAGGAGCCGGCAGATGAGTATCCGTTCGGAGTCACACCGATTGTCAAGAACACCCAGGGGGACGATGTCTTTGATCTGTTCATCATCCATACGAACGATGTCCATGCCCGTGTGACTGCAGGTGAGGATGATGGAGCAGGATATGCAAAACTCGCAACTATTATCAAGACGGCACGTTCAATTACAAACAATGTCCTGGTCCTTGATGCGGGTGATGTCACACATGGTACCAACTTTGCGAACCTCTTCAACGGCGCAACAATCGGAGATCTTCTGATAATGTCGGGCTATGATGCTGTCGCTCCGGGAAACCATGACTTCAACTACGGCATAGACAATCTTCTTGCTCTCAGCGATGCGGCAGAGGAAGTCTCGGATTTGAAGGTCCTTTCCGCAAACATCACAGATGAAGACGGCTATCTCCTTTTCCAGCCTTATCAGCTTTATGATTTCAATGGCTTCAAAGTATGTGTGATCGGTCTTACAACTCCGGATACGAAGACAAAGAGCCATCCGAAGAATACTGAAGGTGTTGAGTTCGACAATCCTGTAATCTACCAGAATGCACAGGCTGCTATCGACCTTGCACATGAGATTGCAGACTACGTCGTCGTTCTCGGACATATCGGAACAGTAGCAGATGGTGAGAGCGGACTTACAAGCACAATCATCTGCGAGAACATTGATGGAATCGACCTCTTTGTCGACGGACACAGCCACAGCGTTCTCTCAGGTGACAACTATGTCAACGGCACCCTCATCGTATCCGCAGGTGAGTATATGCAGAACATCGGCGTTGTCGATATCCTCGTAAAGGATGGAGAGGTCGCAAGTGAGGATGCGTTCCTGATTGCAAGCTCTGATGTCCTTGACCCTGCCAACAGTGCACTGGCTAAGCAGTATGGCATCGTAGATGTTCCAGATGATCCGGAGGTGGAAGCATATATTGAAAGCGTTAATGAGGCGATCGAGGCCCGTTTCGGCGAAGTAGTTGCTACAATTCCTACAGATCTTGATGGAGAAAGGGACCATGTCAGGACAAGGAAGACCAATCTCTCGGCTATCGTCTGTGATGCAATCACGGCAGAGACAGGTGCAGACTTCACAATCGTAAACGGCGGTGGAATCAGGGCAAGCCTCAGTGCAGGGGATGTAACTCTTGGTGAGGTGAATGCTGTTCTTCCTTTCACAAACATCGTAACAGTATGTGAAATCACAGGGGATGAGGTATACCAGGCACTTGAGCATGGATACTCGATGCTTCCTGAGACGAATGGTGCATTCTCCCAGACAGACCTTCAGGTCGTGTATTCTGAGAGCAAGCCTGCAGGTGAGAGGATTGATGAAGTCCTTCTTGATGGAGAGCCGATTGATAGGAATGCTGTCTACACTGTAGCTACAAACGACTTCATGGCGGCAGGTGGTGACGGCTACACGATGTTCGGCCGTGTTCTCCAGGAGGGCAGGGTTCTTAATGAGGTATTCGCAGACTACCTTGCAGAACTTTACCCACCAGCAAATTGAGATAAGATCCTTATCTTGGAAAAGGGCGCAGAGATGCGTCCTTTTTTAATGATTATTTCATATTGCATTCATTAATTTTTTTCATATATTATCGATACTTGTGCTAGGAGATAATCTTTGGATAAGAAAAGTCATTTGAAAATTGCAGCGCTTGTATCGGAATCAGTATTCTCTTTTGTATCCCCTCTCTGCCGCATGGCTTACATCTATGGCTCTGTCGAGCCTGATCTGAATGTTTTCACATATTTAAAAGGCCATTGGGAAAGAAAGAGGGAAGGGGATGTCATAAATGCATTGAGTGCTCTGGAGAACAAGAGGTTCTGGACGCTCTATGATTTCTATAAGGCCGGCAGGATCTCACACTATATTGTCGATTCTTTCACATTCCCTCATACTCCTGCTTTTTCTGGAAGTATGAAGAGCCATATAGAATGGGAGAAGAAGCTTGCGAAAAGTCTTTTTTCGATGAATGAGGTGAAGGTGAGAAGAGGCATCGGTTTTGACTTCAAGGCGATCAAGGATAACTACAGGAAGGAAACACCTTCAATTGAAAACGACATCTCATATTCCGTGTCCGCTCTTTTCCTCCTTTTGCGGTCGGTTTACAGTCCGGAGTTTGCTTTCCCGTTTGCTGTTGGAAAAATCGTCATAAGATGAGTTCTTGTTTTGCACATCGGGCGATAATAGTCTATAATTTTCTTCTATGTTGAAAAGAAGCTTTTACCTGCACAAACTCATCCAGGAGCGGGACAACAGGGCTTTAAAACTTATCAGAGGCATAAAAGGTAGTGGTAAATCCACTTTACTCAGTCTTCTCTATGAAGAACTGAGGAAAGAAGAGGTCTCTGTAGGTGTAGGCCTATTTGCCTCATCCTGCCTGGATTCCGCCAGGACTTTTCTCGAATCACAGAAAGGCGGTGCAATACTCTTGATTGATGATATCGACCGCCTTGACGATGCCGTTATTGCAGAGTTCATGGGGAAGGCTTCATTGTATGGGACATGTTCATCTTTATTGTGTTTTTCCGCCATGGGGGAATCGAAGGTCATCTGCTTTCCCCTCTATCCACTCTCTTATTCGGAGTATTGCTGCCTATACAGGGATGGCCTTTACATGAAGGACACCTTGGCAGAGTATGAGAACGCGCTTGCCATGATGCCTGCAAAATACAACATCGGCTCTTCTTTCTCTGATTTCTATTTCTATATGGACATGCTGCAGTCGCTGAAGAACCAGCTTAAAAAGGTTTATGGCATAGATCGTCTGGATAGTGAT
>DVIF01000053.1 GCA_018711525.1 Candidatus Ornithospirochaeta stercorigallinarum | reverse complement strand
TTGCGGTGACGGCTTCGGCCTGAGCTGAGGGAAGACCGAGCGGTGGAAGGGAAGTCCCCGCTCCCTAAAGGAGCAAGCGCGGGAGACCGCGTAGAGGGAAGCTCCCGCTTCTATAAGCGGGCGAGGTTCACTCATATTCAGTTTCCACCTCTGGTGGTGTATAGTTTACACATATGACTGAAAACGATAGGAAGATGTTGAGACGTACTATGGAGATCGCCCATGAGGCGATGGAGAAGGGCAACCATCCCTTTGGGGCTCTTCTTGCAGATAAGGATGGTGCTATCCTCATGGAGCAGGGCAATGAGTTCACTGTAGGCGGGAGTGCATACCACGCAGAGACCCTTCTTCTTTTGAAAGCGGCTCAGAAGTACTGTCCCGAGTTCTTGAAGGAATGTACGCTGTATTCGAATTTCGAGCCATGCTGCATGTGCACGGGTGCCCTTTACTGGACGAATGTCGGACGCCTTGTCTATGGGGCAAGTGAAAAGGACCTCCTGAGATTCACAGGGGATAATGAGGAGAATCCTACATTCTCACTCTCTTCAAGAGATGTCGTGGCACATGGTCAAAAGGATATAGTAATCGAAGGTCCTGTTGATGATGAGGCTCTTTTGAAGGAGATCTGCAGGGACCATATCGATTTCTGGAAATAGTATAATCAGAGATTATGGTTTTTTCTTATAAGGCATGAGCATCATATCGGCATCATGCCTTTGCCCTTCAGCTTTTTCAGAGGAAGAATATCAGGGAGAGGATTACAGTGATGATTCCGGACATCACAAGGGCGATTGACGACAGCGCCCCCTGCACCTCTCCAAGTTCTATCGCCTTGCTCGTTCCCACTGCATGGCTTGCTGCTCCCATGGCCATCCCTTGTGCAATCTCGTTCTTTATCCTGAAAACCTTTATAAGGATTGGACCGAGGATGTTTCCGCTTATTCCCGTGATGATCACTGCAAGAACGGTCACAGCCTCTATCCCTCCAAGGCTTTCCGAGACGGCGATTGCCATAGGGGTCGTGATGCTCTTGGGCAGCATGGAGACGGTTATCTCATCCGGCATCAGCAGCAGGCGGCATAATGCATACACCACCAGAAGGGACGTAAGGGAGCCCGCTATACTTCCTACGATGACGGAGAGGATGTGGTCCTTGAGCAGCTTCCTCTGCCTGTATACCGTTATCGCAAGAACCGCAGTGGCAGGGGAGAGGAACATGTTTATGATATCCCCGCCTCTCTTATACCACTCAAGGGGGATGTTCAGCAGTACCAGCAGCGGGATGATGATCACATAGGAGATGAGAAGAGGATTGATTATGGCCATCTTCGTCTTCTTGTTAAGCCATACTCCGATGCTGTATGCGACTATCGATATCGTTATTCCGAAAAACGGTGAAGAAAAGACTATTTCCTTCATTCTGCCTTCCTCCTTTCCTCAAATCTGACGAGAAGAGATACTGTTCCCGCCGTCACAAGGAAAACCACTACAGTGGATACAAGTGCGATGAGGATGAACTGCCACCAGACGGAGGCGATAAGGTCGAAATATTCTATGACACCGACTCCTGCTGGAATGAAGAAGAATGCCATGTTTGAGAGAAGGAAATCACTTTTCTCCTTTATATGGTCTATTTTCAATATACCGGAAAAAAGAGCGGCAGAGAGCAGCACCATGGCGCTTATCGCCGCAGGAAAAGGGAAGGGCAGGAGAGCACTTATGATCTCTCCCAGAAGGCATAGGGCGAATATTATCGCAATCTGATATAGTATTTTCATAAATCCACGACCGATGGAAATTTAGCACATCGGGCTTTGTTTTTCCATATCTCAGGGCCTCTTTCCGCTTAGCGCCTTTGCCCTGTACTGAAGAGGGGTCAGCCCCTCATATTTACGGAATGTGAGGGAGAAGTAATTCGGGTCGCTGTAGCCGGTCCTGAATGCTATCACCTTCACGGAATCCCTCGTGATTGCCAGCAGCTCCTTGGCCTTCTCCATCCTTATCTTCGTAAGATAATCGATTACCGTCATGTTCATCACGCTCTTGAAGAGCCGTGCAAGATGGAATTTGCTGTAGGAGCAGTCTCGAGCAATCTCATCCAGTCCGATTCTTTTATCATAGTTCGCTTCTATATATGAGCAGATCTGTCTTACGGTTTCAGGATATCCTTCCTCTCCTCCTAAGTCTATCGATGAGGAGTTGACCTTCAGGTAATCCTCGATTCTGGAAAGCTTTTCTTCCTTCGCCTTCTCCTCATCAAGGCGTTCCATCGATTTCTTCACGCTCTCGATCAAGGTCTCATCCTCTACAGGCTTGACAAGGAAATCGACAGCTCCGGACTGCAGAGCCTTCACGGCAAAATTGAACTCATCATAGGCTGTGGATATTATGACCTTCGTATCCTTTCCCTCCGCTCTGAGCATCTCAAGGGCCTGAAGACCCGAAAGACCCGGCATGTTTATGTCCAGGATGATTATATCGATGCTGTGGTTCTTTACAGTCTCAAGCATCTCCCTCCCGCTTGACGCCTCATATGTGAGCGATAGAGGAAGATGTGAAGACTCGAGTGTCATTCTTATCGCCTTTCTCTCTATCGCCTCGTCATCGACTATCAAAACCGTATAGGAATTATCCATCATGCCCTCCTGAGTCTAATGTTTATCCTCGTACCTTTTCCGAGCTCGCTTTCTATTGTGAACACCCCGCTCTCTTTTGCAAAAAGCTCCATTCTGTGCCTCGTGTTGCTTATCCCTATGTGCTTGGATGACCTCCAGCTCTTGCGCATTGCCATATCCACAGCCTCTTCTGACATGCCAACCCCGTCATCCTCGATTGTCAGGATGACATTTCCATCGGCATCTTCTTTTGCATATATCGATACGCATCCCCCTTCCTCTTTCCCCGTCAGACCATGTATTATGGCGTTTTCCACAAGGGGCTGGAGCGTAAAGCGCGGCAGGAATACCGTATCCAGCAGTGTATCGTCGATACCTATTTCGTAGCTGAGCCGTTCGGAAAACCTTGCCTTCTGTATAGACAGGTATTCCTTTGTCACCTCAATCTCCTCCCGCAATACAGCAGGGATGTTGCCGTCTGAGAGGTTGTAGCGCATGAGAGCCGAGATCGAGTGAAGCATCCTTCTGGCATCCTCTGTCTTTCCAAGCTGTATCGTCCTGTCGATTGTGTTGAGCGTGTTGAAGAGGAAATGTGGATTCGTCTGGGTCTGCAGTGCAAGGAATGTAGCTCTGTCAAGCTGTGCCTCGACCTCGAGGTTCTTCTTCTGTTCCTCCAGCAGCAGTTTCTCAGCAGCGACCTTCATCTTCATCTCCTCCATCATCTTGATGATGTCGTCCGCCATGTCGTTGAAAGTCTCTGTCAAAAGGTTCACCTGCCTGTCCCTGGAGTCTGTGTCCGCTCTTGCGTCCAGATCCCCTTCTGCTATCCTTGAGGCTGTATTTGCAAGAGTCCCGAGAGGCCTCCTTATGTTTTTTGAGAACACGAATAGGATGATGATTATCATGAGGGCGAAGAGGAAGAGCACTATGAGGTTGATGGAGAGGAATACGCTGTAGGACCTCGAGTCCTCTGCAAGGCTGTCGACATTGTTGGCGATTGTCAGGGATAACAGCTCATCTGCATATATCGACATGTAGTAGGCGATCATATCTGCATTCTGCTTCTGCTGGTAGTAGTCCTCCCTGCCAAGGCCGAAGAGTTCGAACGCCTTTTCACATTGCCTTCCGTATGATCTGTAGCTTTGCTCAAGCATCGAGAGCGTGAATGCGGCCTCCTCTGCATCTCCGATTAGATAGGAGAGCGTTGCAAGGGACTCGCGGCCGCTCCTCATCGCCTCATGGTAGTCGATGAGTTTGTATGTGTTCTCCGTTGTCAGGTAGTCGTTGAATGTCACTTGGGATTCTGCAATCGCCTTCTTCAGTTCCTGTATGCCCGTCAGTGTCTCCGTGTTCCTGTTCTGCAGAAGATAGCTTTCATATCTGTTCAGCTGGGATAGCGCAGAGAACAGGGAGAAGAATATGAGTAGGAAGGAAAGGGAGAATGTAATCAATGCTGAAATCGAGATCTGCAGTCTTTTCCTCATCTTCTCCCATCCTCCAGTATGAGGACCTTCTCCTTTTTCAGCCTCGTCATCAGTGTCTCTTCAGCTCTTTTCAGAAGGGAGTCGGCATAATAGCGTGAGAGCTCCGAGGCCTCTGTGATTATCTCTTTCTCCCCATTGCTTAGGGATTTGAATACGCTCCTGTTCATCAGCAGGAAGACTGGAAGGACCTCGTTGTCGAATATGGTGACGCTGTCTGTGAATCCATATGCTTCCGAGGCTGCGAAATCAATGATGGGGGCTTCCACCGCGTCATATGTGTAATCTGTGATGTATCCTGCCGCATCATTGAGTTTGATTGTCTCTGGCTCTCCATCTTCTGATCTGTACATCATGGCATAGAAACTTCCCCCTACGGTTCCCATTCTGAGCCTTTCTAGATCTGTGTGGTCCTCGTCCCTTATGAAGATCCCCCTTGTCTTCGGATGGTAGCATGTAAGCACCATGACATTGCTTGATGCCAGTATGGAATTGATCTTTTCAATATTCTCCAGCACCTGCTGGTATGCCATCTCTGCATCAGAGTCCAGGTCTCCACAGATCAGGCTCCTTAGTCCGGGGTAGGCATCCAGAAGCACATCCCCTTCTGCAATGGTCATCGTGATTCCCCCGAAAGAGAGCTGCTTGAGAAGATTCTCTATGCTTTCTTCGGCAGAGGATGAGCGCACCTGTATCCGCATCCTGTTTCCCGACCTTCTTTCAATCAGCTTCGCAAGATACTCCGCCGCCTTCATATGTGGATGCTGTATGCCCTCTATCGCAGAAAGCCTCATCAGCGTGGTCTTTTCACTCCTCTCCGTCCTTTCCTCGTGGCAGGAGAAGAGAAGAATCAAAAGACAGACTGTGAGAACGGTTTTCAGACGCATAGTAATCATTATAAATCAGTTCTTCTGCTTTTTAGAAACGGGAAATATGAGATTTTTGCTTTTCATCTTCAAATTCTTGCCATTCCATTTCAATTTGTTGACAGCTCTGTTTCCAGCTGGCAAAACAATTGGATGAAGGAGGGTCAGTCTTGGAAATATTCTTACAAGCCTGCGTCAACGGTCTCCTTATCGGAGGCTTCTATTCCCTGATGGGAATGGGGCAGAATATCATATTCGGCGTAATGAAGATCATCAATTTCTGTCATGGCGAGATGCTCATGATAGGCATGTATCTTACGTTCGTTTTCAATTCTTATTTCGGAATGGACCCATATCTCTCCATTCCTCTTGTCGTCGTGATAATGTTCGCACTCGGGGCGTTGATCCAGCATACACTCATAACCCCGTCCCTTGGTACAAAGAGCTTTACGAACCTCTTGTTCCTTACTGTAGGACTTGGAATGCTTTTCCAGAATCTTGCGCTTGTAATCTTCTCTCCAAACTACAGGACGATTACGACATCATACAGCTCGAAGACACTCAGTTTCGGACCTGTTACGATGTCCCTGCCTAAGATGATCAGCTTCATAGGCCTTATCATCGTTACGGTCGCACTGTTCTGGTTCCTCAAATACACACCTACGGGAAAGAAGATAAGAGCGGTCTCCCAGAACCCGATCGGTGCCGAGGTCGTCGGAATCAACACGAAACGCATCTATATCATCACATATGGTCTGGGCTGTGCTCTCGCTGGAATCGCTGGTGCGCTCCTGACTCTCTTCTACATGGTATATCCGATGGTTGGAGCTTCATTCAGCTTCAAGGCCCTCATCGTCGTTGTCGTCGGAGGTTTCGGCAGCATCCAGGGTGCGTTCTTCGCCGGTATCTTCCTTGGACTTCTTGAGACGCTAAGTTCTTTGATTGTCGGACCTACATATCGTGATTTGACGGTGTTCGTGACATTTATCGTCATCCTTGTCGTGCGTCAGGTCATCAAACTCAGGAGAAGATAAGATGAAAGCAAGTAAATTGACACCATATAAGATACGTAAGAGGATTGCCATTGCACTTCTTCTTGTCATTCTCGCAGCTCTTCCTCTGCTGCTTTCAGGCAAGCCGTACATCATGAATGTCTTCATCTTGATATTCTATACATCCACGATGTCCATGGCATGGAACCTCCTTGGAGGTATGACGGGCCAGAATTCACTCGGTCATGCGGCGTACATGGGCCTTGGTGCATATGTCGCAGCGCTCTTCGTCACGAAAGCAGGATTCAACCCATGGCTGAGCATGCTTCTTTCGATGGTCATCGTAGGAGGACTGGCCGGAATAGTGTTCTATCCCTGCTTCCTTCTCAAGGGACCGTATTTCACACTCGTCTCCATTGCATTCGGAGAGACGATAAGACAGTTCGTAATCAACTGGGATTTCGCAGGAAAAGCGACAGGCATCTCACTGCCTTTCGGAGCAGAGTCGTTTGCAGAGTTCCGTTTCATGGGAAAGACACCTTATTATTACATCGGCCTTGTCATGATCATAGGGGTGTATCTTGTCATGCGTAAGATAAGCCGCTCCAAGTTCGGCTTTGCCCTCAGGACGATAAGGGAGGATGAGGATGTTGCTTCTGCTATCGGTATCAAGCCTATGAAATACAAGGTCTACGCCCTCATCGTCAGCTCCATGATCGCCGCGATGGTGGGAAGCTTCTATGCATACTACAACAGGTACATAGACCCTGACCTGATGCTGCAGTCCTACTCGGTCGAGTTCGTCCTTCCAGCAATCGTAGGTGGCGCGGCTTTCGTGGAAGGTCCGCTTGTCGGTGGTGCGATACTCATCACACTCTCAGAGTTCCTTAGAAACGAATTCGGTGCCATCCTTCCTGGTATCAACCTGATCCTGTATGCGGTCGTGCTTCTTATCGTAATACGTTTCCGCCCTGTAGGTCTTTTAGGTTGGTTCAGTACAAGCAAGCTGAAAACCTTTGTTGAGACGAGGATTCTCAAGAAGAGTGAAGCGGATGAGGAGATATAAGCATGGATAATCCAATTATCGAAGTGATGGGAATAACAAAGAATTTCAGAGGATTGAAAGCTGTCTCGGATGTTTCATTCCAGATTAAAAGCGGAGCGATTACCGGGATGATCGGACCGAACGGTGCGGGGAAATCCACAACGTTCAACATGATCTGCGGCTATTATCCGCCATCGGAGGGTAGGATCTTCTACAAAGGGCAGGAGATAACCCATAAGCATCCGTATGACTATACCCAGATGGGTATCGCCCGTACATTCCAGATCATGAAACCCCTTGGGAATCTTCCTGTGGTTGATAACGTCGTTCCTAGCGCATATTTCGGGCGCTATGGTGCGAAATCACTCAAAGAGGCGAGGGAGATAGCTCTCGAGGTCCTTGAGTTCACCGGACTCTATGATAAGAGGAAGGTCCTTGCAAAGGACATGGGAACTCCGGACCAGAAGAGGCTTGAGATGGCAAGGGCTCTTGCAACAAAACCTGAAATGCTCTTTCTTGACGAGGTGATGGCGGGACTCAACCCGGCAGAGACCGAGGCTGCCATAGAACTTATAAGGAAGATAAACGATTCGGGCGTCACGATATTCCTGATTGAGCATATCATGAAGGCTGTTGTAAGCCTTTGCGAGAAAGTAATCGTTCTCCATCATGGAGAGAAGATATCCGAAGGTACTCCTGATGAGGTCATGAACGACCCGTATGTCATGGAGGTCTATCTGGGAAAGAAGGGGGATCAGCATGCTTAATGTATCAGGATTGTGCTCAGGCTATGGAAATGTGCAGATAATCTGGGATGCATCCTTTTCAGTCAATGACGGCGAGGTGGTGGCAATCCTTGGAAGCAACGGTGCGGGAAAGACTACCCTTGTAAGGACGATCACCGGCATGATCCGCCCTTGGAAAGGTTCCGTCCTCTTCGATGGGGAGGAGCTTGCTGGAAAGAGCAGCAGGGCGATCCTGGACCATGGCATCGTACAGGTTCCCGAGGGCCGTCAGCTTTTCACAGAGATGTCCGTCTACGAGAATCTCGAAATGGGGGCATACAACAAGGAGACGAAGGCAAAGCTGGGAGCGTCCCTTGAATTCGTATATAAATGGTTCCCGAAACTCAAGGAGAGGAGGAATCAGGCGGCAGGAACACTCTCAGGTGGAGAACAGCAGATGGTCGCTGTAGGGCGTGCCCTCATCGGACTGCCTAAGCTCCTCATCCTTGATGAGCCGTCACTCGGACTTGCTCCCAACATTGTGGATGACATCCTTTCTGTCGCCCATTCGATGGCGAAAGAGCAGGGGATATCGGTAATCCTGGTGGAACAGGATATAACAAAGGCCCTCCGCATGGCCGACAGGGGATATGTCGTAGAGAACGGCAGGATAACCCTCGAAGGAACATCGGAGGAGCTTGAGAAGAACGAACATGTCAAGAAAGCATATCTTGGCATATGAAAATAAGGAGGAAAGTAGATGAAGAAATTACTTTCGATTGCTTTAATCGCTGTTATTGCATCAGCATTCGTCTTCGCCGGCGGAAGTGCGGAAAGCACAGCTGATGACGGAACATCACCTATCAAGATCGGTGCCATGTATGCTCTCTCCGGTACTAACGCAGCTATCGGAACGAACATCATGAGGGGTGTCGATTTCGCAGTTGAGATGATCAACGAGCAGGGTGGAGTCAACGGACGTCCTATTGAAATCGTACGTGGAGATACACAGGGAGACCCGAAGGTAGGACGCTCTGTTGCAGAACGCCTCATCACACAGGATGGAGTTCATGCAATCCTCGGCTGCCATCAGTCCACAATCACACAGATTGTAGCCCAGGTATGTGAGCAGTATCAGATTCCTGAGATTACCGCTATCTCAACAGTAGACAACCTTTCCACATTCGGTTTCAAATATTTCTTCCGCATGTGCCCGATGAACTCAATCTATGTAGAGAACCAGTTCATGTATCTTGAGGATCTCGGCAATGAGAGAGGAACTCCTATCAAGAGGATCGCAATCTTCGCAGATAACTCGAACATCGGACAGGAGCTCATCCGCTGTGCTCATATCTTCGCTCCAAAGTATGGCATGGAGATCGTAGCTGAAGTACAGTACAGCAGTGGTGCTACAGACCTTACTTCAGAAGTCCTCTCAATCAAGGCGGCAAATCCTGATGCAGTCCTCTGTGAGAGCTATATCAACGATGCCATCCTCTTCACAAAGACACTTGCAGAGCAGGGCTACCAGCCACCAATCGTAGTTGCAAAGGCTAACGGCTTCGCAGATCCAAGCTATATTCCTGCAACTCCTGGAATCTCAAATGGAATCGCTTCCGTAGTTGAATGGAACCCTGACCTCACAAAGGGACAGGAGATCAACGCTGCATTCAAGGAGAAGTATGGTGTCGACATGAACGGACACTCTGCAGAGTCCTTCACAGCAATCTGGATCCTCAAGACTGCATTCGAGCAGGCAGGAACAACAGATGGTCCGGCAGTAAGGGATGCTCTTGCAGCTATGGACATCCAGGGCTCATTCCCTAACGGACCGGAGATCATCTTACCATACGACCGCATCAAGTTCGGTGACATGGAGGTCGATGGAACAGCACATACTCAGAACAACCTCTATGCATCTGTCGCTATCGCACAGATCCAGGATGGCGAGTACAAGACAGTATGGCCGTTTGAAGTATCAAGTACTGAGGTTCAGTACCCAGCACAATACAAGTAGGAAGTTTTCACACCTGTTAGTAAGGGACTCCGTAAAGGGGCCCCTTACTTTTTTGCATTCTGCAAAGTAGAAGTGCGGGGTGATGACATCAGTCAGTGAAAACTACCAGATCCGATACAAGTAAGGCTATTCATGCTATAATAGACCACAAGAGGCGTAAAGTATGAAAGTATTGGTCATCGGAGCAGTTGCCGCTGGAACCAAGGCGGCTGCGAAGCTTAAGAGGGAAGACAGGTCCATCGACGTGAAGATCCTTACAAAAGGAAAGGACATCTCCTATGCGGGATGCGGTCTTCCATACTATATCGGAGAGATAATACCGACACGTGATGAGCTTATAGTCAATACTCCTGGGAAATTCTCCGCTTTGACTGGCACTGAGGTCGTTACAGGAGCAGAGGTCGTAGAGGTCGATTTTGCAAGGAAGAAAGTCCTCTACATCAGGGATTCTTCATCACAGGAGGAGTCCTACGACAAACTCATAATCGCGACAGGAGCTGAGAATATCATTCCTCCTGTAAATGGAGTTGACCTTGAAGGGGTCTTCTCTCTTCGCACACCGGATGATGCGGAGGCTATCAGGGCCTATGCGAAAAGAGAGGATGTCAGGTCCGTTGTGATAGCCGGTGCCGGATTCATCGGTCTTGAGGTCGCTGAGAACCTTAAGAGGGAAGGGCTGAGCGTCACTGTAATCGATATGGCGAAGAGCATAATGCCGAGTGCTCTTGATGAGGAGATGGCTGCATGGGCTGAAAAGAGGATAAAGGAGGCGGGGATCCGCGTACTCACTTCTACAAGACTTGAATCCATTTCGGGGGAAGCCAAGGTCTCTGTTTTGAAAACAGATAAGGCGGAACTCAAGACCGACATGGTGGTTCTTGCACTCGGAGTACGCCCTTGCACATCATTCTTGAAGAACTCTCCACTTGAGATGGAAAAAGGTGCCATTGTCGTCGATGGACATATGCGGACGAATATTGAAGATGTATATGCCGCAGGGGATTGTGCCCTTGTGAGGAACAGGATTACAGGAAAGAGGATGTACTCCGCAATGGGATCGACTGCGAATATCACGGCAAGGGTGCTCTCAAAGAACGTAGCAGGAAGAGTGTGTGAATATCCAGGCGCATTGGGGACAGGGGTTGTGAAAATCCTCGACAACTTGAATGCAGGAAGGACAGGGCTTACAGAGGAAGCTGCCGTAAATGAAGGTTTTGATGTGGTGACGGCTGTTGTCGTCGCAGATGACAAGGCCCATTATTACGAAGGCTCATCTTTCTTCATCATGAAGTTGATCGCAGAGAGGAAGACTCATAGGATTCTCGGCTTCCAGGTCCTTGGAAGCGGAGAGGTCGACAAGATGACGGATATCGCAGTGCTTGCCATCTCGAAAGGTATGCATGTAGAGGAGATGGATGCCATGGATTTCTCCTATGCTCCGCCATTCTCGACAGCAATCTCTCCGTTCGTGCAGGCATGCAATGTCCTTGAGAACAAGATTCTCGGCGCGTTCGAGACAATCACACCTCTTGAGTATATGAAGAGCAGGGCGAAGGGGTATAAGGTGATCGATGTGATGCCTCAGAAGAGCATCCCGGGTGCTTTATGGGTCGACCTGGGAAAGGTTGACGGCCCTATAGAAGGACTTGGAAAGGATGAAAAGCTCCTTCTGGTCTGCGCCCGTGGCAAGAGGGGATATTTCCTGCAGAACAGGCTGAAGTATTATGGCTACACAAACACAAGGGTCCTTGAAGGAGGAATGACGTTCAACGATGTCCGTGTGGACTATGGCTCAGTGATTCCTGCAGATGAAGTGAAGAGGGTCAAAGGCCTTGGATGTCTTCAGGACAAGAGGCAGCCCGACCACTTCAATGTACGTGTGATCACCCGTAACGGAAAGATAACATCTGCAGAGCAGAAGGCGATAGCAGAAGCCTCTGAGATGTTCGGTTCCTCAGAGGTCACGATGACCACCCGGCTCACCCTTGAAATCCAGGGTGTGCCGTATCAGAACATAGAGCCTCTGATGGCCTTCTTGAAGGATCATGGACTCGATACCGGAGGAACCGGAAGCAAGGTACGCCCTGTCGTATCCTGTAAGGGAACGACATGCCAGTACGGGCTCATAGATACCTTTGAGCTTTCTGAGAAGCTCCATCATATCTTCTATGAGGGATGGCACTCTGTATCTCTTCCTCATAAGTTCAAGATTGCAGTCGGTGGATGCCCTAACAACTGTGTCAAGCCAAGCCTCAATGATATCGGAATAATAGGACAGAGGTTTATAGATTTCGATTTCGACAAGTGCAGGGGATGCAGGATCTGCCAGGTGGAGAAATCATGTCCTATAAAGATTGCACATCTTGATGCTGGAAAACTCGTTGTAAAGGATGATGAGTGCAACCACTGCGGCCGCTGTCTCGATAAATGCCCGTTTGGCGTGACTCCAAGCTATAGCACAGGATATGCAATCTACGTCGGAGGACGCTGGGGGAAGAAGGTTGAGATGGGTAAGAGGCTCTCAAAGGTGCTCAGAAGCGAAGAGGAGGTCATTCAGACAGTTGAGAATGCAATACTCCTGTTCCGTGATGAGGGGATAAGCGGTGAGCGCTTTGCAGACACTGTAAACCGTCTTGGCCTTGAATATGTCGAGGATAAGCTTTTCAACAGTAAGATTGACAAAGAGAAGATCTTGAAGAAAAATGTAATAGGTGGGGCGACCTGCTGATTTGAGATTTTAGATTTGCCAGACTTGATATAGAAGGAAAGGGCCTTGAAACAATCTGAATCTTCCATGGATTAGGATTATGTTTAAAAGGCTCTTTCTATTTTTATCTGTTTTCCTATGTGTTTCTCTTTCTGTTTCTGCAATGAGGACGGCGTGCCTTAATTCCTCGATTGCCGATTTATGGTCCCTCTCCGGTGGGACTGTGGATATTACAGTAGGTGAGGCTGTGGAAAGGGGATTTGCTGATGAGGATGCCATCCTTGTCGATTCCTCCTCAGGAAGAAACATCAACATCGAAATACTTGTATCCTCACAGCCTGATCTGGTCCTTGGGTCTGTAGATACGGTGAGCCATGTACGCCTGAAGGCTCTTTTAGATGATATCGGAATCGATATGATTCTCATCAGAGAGGACTGCTATGAGGACTTTCTCTCGATTTTCAGAACTCTGACCGGGCTGACAGGGCGTGAAGATCTATATCAGGAGTATGGTGAAGGGCAGAAGAAAGGAATTGTGGAGCTGATAAAAGCGTCCCGTTCCCCAGATGTTTTACCTCGTATGCTCTTCATCCGGGCAGGGAGTGCGTTCTCATATGTGAAGGCAAAAAGGGCAGATGACCATTTTGCGGCGAGAATCATAGAGGATTTGGGAGCGGTCAATGTCGCAGATGAGTTTGATGCCTTGACGGACTCCCTCTCCCTTGAGGTGATACTCAAAGCAGATCCTGATAAGATAATCATAGTAAGCCAGGGGGATGAAGAGGCAAGCAGGGCATACGTAGAGCACTTGTTCTCATCTCCGGGCTGGAGGGATGTCGATGCGATAAAAGAAGGGCGTGTCGTATTCCTTCCGAAGGACCTGTTCCATTTCAAACCGAATGGAAGATGGCTTGATGCATATAGGATGATGGAAGAGGCCATATATGGATAGAAAGTTCGTATGCACAGCTTTGACTGCTCTTTTTGTCCTTCTTGCCATCTTCTTCCTCTCGCTTTTCATAGGAAGTGTGAGTATCGATGTCTCAAGGCTATTTACTTTAGACAGTGTTGATAACATAGTATTCTTCTCCCTTCGTCTTCCAAGGGTCTTAGCTGCATTCCTCTCAGGACTTGCCTTCTCTCTTTCTGGGCTTCTAATCCAGAGAGCCACAGGAAACGGACTCTCAAGCCCGAACATAATAGGGGTCAATTCCGGGGCTGGTGCATTTGTGCTTCTCTTCCTATCACTCTTTCCGAATATGTTTTCACTGCTCCCGCTTGTGGCATTCCTAGGTTCTCTCTTAGCTGTTTCAATGGTGTTTTTGATTTCATCTTTGACGAGTAGGGTATCATCATCCCTTTCCCTTATTCTTGCAGGGGTTGCGGTGAATGCACTCTTCAATGCCTTTATAAGCACTATAGGCTCATTGGATCCGGATGTGATGGCATCATACTCCTCTTTCTCAATCGGAGGATTTGCAGGGGTGTATGCATCGATGTTGAAAATACCTGCCATTATTATAATCATATCCCTTTTGATAGCGTTTGCTCTTGCCAGGAGGATGGATGTGATCATGCTCGGGGATGAGATAGCATCCTCGATGGGCTACCGCCCGGCGAGGATAAGGATTCTACTTATTTCCGTCGCATCCCTTCTTGCTGCAGCTGCTGTGACCTTCTCCGGGCTGCTGGGGTTTGTTGGGCTTGTCACACCTCATATCGCATCATTTTTAACGGCAGGTAAGAGTAGGAGGACACTTGTGCTTTCTGCTTTGATCGGGCCGTCCCTTGTGATGCTCTCAGACCTTGCGGCACGTACCATAATAAGTCCCTCCGAGCTTCCTGCAGGAGTCTTCATGGCGCTTATCGGGGTGCCTTTCTTCATCTTTCTGCTTCTCAGGAGGGATAGGTGATGGTCGAAGTGAAGGACCTGAGGGTAAAAGTAAGAGGAAGGGTTGTTCTTCAGGATGTATCCCTTACGCTTGAAGAGGGGAGGATATATGCTCTTTTAGGTGAGAACGGCAGCGGGAAGACGACACTTTTAAGAGCTCTTACCTCTTATTATCATGATTATGAGGGAAGTATAAGATTTTGCGGCAAAGAACTTAGGGCTATGAAAAGAAAAGAGAAGGAGAGGGTGCACGCAATCCTGCCGCAGATCCTGCCTCTAAGCGACGCATCCGTCTCAAGCCTTCTTTCGATTTACCCCGGCGGACTGAGCCATCTTGAAAATGCCGGGCTTATCTCTCTCAAAGAGCGCAGATTGAACACACTCTCAGGAGGGGAGAGGGAGATGGTTCATCTAGCTCTTCTCTTGTCCCATGATGCTCTTCTTTATGCCCTTGACGAGGTGGAGGCGAGCCTTGGCATGCGTTATAAGAGGAAGAGCGAAGAGGCGATGCTCGCCCTCAAAGAGGAGAGAAGGATAGTGCTCTCATCTTTTCATGACATCAACAGGGCATTCGCAATCGCAGATGAGTTCATCGTCCTCTCTGAGGGGAGGCTTGTATTCAAGGGTGGAAAAGATGCTTTCCTGAAAGAAGATACAGCCGGAAGATATTTCGGTCTGCATCCTTCGGTACTGGTCGATGAATCAGGAAAGGAGAGACTGCTGTTCATTTGATGAGATTTTCAAGATTTTTCCTGAATATCTCTTCAAGTTCCGGGAAAGTAGTCGTAATTCCGCTTTCTCTCATGCTGACGATCTTCCCTTCCTTCTTGAAATAGGATGCGACATCTTCTTTTATATCATGTCTGGCATGATGCCCGTAGGAAAGGAGGAATGGGATGATATGTATCCTTTCCTCCTTTATGTCCACTTTCCTGTAGCTTCTCTCTCCCTTGAGTGTCGCTATCTTCACATCATCACGAAGGATGGAGGCAAGGATGTCGTATTCTTCCGTCCTCCTCTTTTCATCCCCATGGGCAATCAGGAGATGGACAAGCCCATCTTCTCTCTTCAGCCCGTTGTTTATGATTGCTGCCACAGCGCGGATGTTCTCTTCGCTTCCAAGCAGAGGAGGAGCGGTCCTGAGCCCCTTTGACGAAATCTTTTCGTATTCACCTCCCTTCTGGATAAGAAGCGGCATTATGAGAAGTTCTTCGCCTTCATGTTCCTTGATCATCTTGTCAAAATTCATCCTTTCACTCACCTGCCTTGTGATATGGCGCGATGAATATGCATATGAGATGGGAATCGAATAGGCGGATGAGAGTCTCTTCTCAAGAGCAGCTATCTCCTCTCCCGCCTTTCCATCCTTTGTCCCGAAACTGACAATAATGATTCTCCTATGCATGGCAACACAGTAGAACAAAAGGGCCCCTGATGCAATATTGCGATGTGACAATATTGGAAAACTTATGTAGAATCATGAGCCATGAAAGGATTTGTTTATTATGTATGTCCAAAATGCGGTTCTGTCTCCACTTCCTCCTCCTCTGTTTCTCTATCCTGCTGCGGCTCTGTACTTGAACCTGTGGTACTTAAACAGGCCGATGGGGAAAATGCTCTCCCCATCAGACGGGATGGCGATGAGATTATCATCACGATTTCCCATCCGATGAGGAAAGATGACTATATCACATTCATCGCCCTTGAATCGTATGATGGCTTAATTTTAAGAAAGCTGTATCCTGAATGGAACGAGGATGTAGCGATTGCGATGAAGAAAGGGCGTCTTGTATGGTCAAGTTCATCAGGAGAGGCGTATTACCAGAAGATTTCATTCTGAAACTGTAGTATCCTGAAGACATGAGTCTTATATTGCTTTTCATTGTGCCGTTCATCGGCACTCTCTTAGGTTCTGCCGCTGTATATTTCTTCCGCCAGGGGATAGGAATGAAGACAGGAAAGGCTGTCACGGGGTTTGCTTCCGGTGTCATGATCGCCGCATCCGTGTGGTCCCTGCTGCTACCCGCAATTGATGAGTCCTCATATTACACAGCCGCTTTCGGCTTTCTATGCGGTATAGCATTCCTCCTCGTTCTTGACACGATAGTCCCGCACATCCATGCTACGGCAGTAAAGGCCGAAGGGAGGTCCTCGGGTCTCTCGAAATCTGCTCTTCTGATGCTTGCTGTGACACTGCATAACATCCCGGAGGGGATGGCTGTCGGGGCAGCTGCCGCCGCTGCAGTTGCTTCTGAGGGGGCGATTTCCTATGCATCCGCTCTTGCACTCTCTCTTGGTATCGCACTTCAGAACTTCCCTGAAGGCCTTGTGGTATCCATGCCGCTTTATAAGGAGGGCAAGAGAAAGGGAAGGGCGTTTTTAGAGGGAACAATCTCTGGTGCTGTAGAGCCGATAGGTGCCCTGATAGCCTTCCTCTTTGTCACCATCCTCTCTTCTCTTCTGCCGTTTCTCCTATCATTTGCCGCCGGTGCGATGTTCTATGTCGTAGTCGAGGAGCTCATCCCTGAGGCATCCGAAGGGGAGCATTCGAACATCGGGACCATTGGAGCTGCCGTTGGTTTTACTGTGATGATGCTCCTTGACGGCATCTTCGGCTAGAGTGTGTCAGGAATGGCGATTCTTATCTGGAGATAGAGATTGCCCTCCCTTTGCTTTATATCCGCCTTCCCCTCTACGGGATCCATGCGGAAGCTCATGCTCTTGATAAGTACTTTCCGCTTATAGCCGTCCATCAGGGGAAATGAAATCGTGGTATCGTGCCAGAAGAGAGATGCCCTATGGTATGACAGGGGAAACCATGGCTTTATAAGACGCGCTCTCTTTCCATCTTTCTCGATGGTCTCTATCTCCCTTATCTGCATGTCCATCCCTCTTGAAGTGGCTTCCTGAAGGTATGCGCAGAACTCAAACAGCTGTAGTTGTTCCATATTGTTTTCAATAGCTCGTTTTTCTGGTTTTTTGAGAAAACGTATTGGAAGAATATTGCATAAGACCCTCCATGTTCCTAAAATCGCTTTTGTTTTATAGGAGCTTGCAACTATATGGCGGAAGACCTTACTAAGGGCAGACCTTTTCCTGTAATCTTGAAGTTCTCCATTC
The DNA here is from genome assembly GCA_018711525.1 of Candidatus Ornithospirochaeta stercorigallinarum. Taxonomy (GTDB): domain Bacteria; phylum Spirochaetota; class Spirochaetia; order Sphaerochaetales; family Sphaerochaetaceae; genus Ornithospirochaeta; species Ornithospirochaeta stercorigallinarum. Next base: position 1,530 of record DVIF01000053.1, on the reverse strand, counting down.
CTGTAATAGGAGGAAATCTTTTCCAGCTTTTCTATACTCTTGCAGATACGATAATAGTTGGCCAGACGATAGGGGAGAATGCACTTGCGGCAGTAGGTGCGACCACTGTCTTTGTGTATTTCATACTCTGTTTCATCCAAGGTCTTACCAATGGATTTTCAATCATACTTGCACAGAGCATAGGAGCCCGGGATCATGGTGGGGCGAGGAAGAACATCGCTGCGTCAATATATATCTCTCTTGCATGCACGATAGTGATAACTGCTGTAACATGTGCTTTGACTCCTTTTATAATCGACATCATGGAAGTGCCTGAGGAGATAAGAAAAGATGCTTCTGTGTATCTGTTTGTCGTACTTGCAGGTACTGGGGCCACAATACTGTACAACCTGGTTTCAAATATCCTGAGAGCACTGGGCGACAGCAGGCTGCCTCTTGCATATCTTGTATTCTCATCACTGCTGAATGTTGTCTTGGATATCGTATTCATAGTTCCATTCGGCATGGGTGTAGGTGGTGCGGCATTGGCAACCGTCCTTTCCCAGCTCATAGCAGGAATCCTTTCTCTAATCTCAGGGATAAAACGCTATGATGTGCTGCGTCTGCAGAAAGAGGATTGGAGAGGAGCCTTCGAAAAGATTGGAGCAAATCTCCGCCTTGGATTCCTGATGGGCTTTCAGATGTCTGTGATGTGCATCGGTCAGCTTGTGATGCAGGCTTCAGTGAACAGTCTTGGTACGGAAGCTATCGCAGGATACACTGCGGCTACTAAAGTAGATCAGCTTTCTGTTTTGGTAAACAATGCTTTCATTACTGCAATCGCAGCATATGTTGCCCAGAACTACGGGGCAGGGGAGAAAGAGAGGATAAGAAAAGGTATATGGGCCTCCCTTGCCATTACGGAAATCACAGATTTCATCATGATTGCAATCATTCTCATAATAGAGCCGTTCATCGTTCCTATGTTTGTTTCCGATGCCTCTCCTTTGGTCTTTGATTATGCATGGGATTTCTTCAAGATAACACTTCCTTTCTATCCTATGCTTGGACTTCTCTGTGTGTATAGGACGAGTGTTCAGTCGATGGGCAATTCAATTCCGCCTTTTGCTGCATGCATTGTGGAGCTTGTGGCACGATGCTCGGCTTCGATAATACTGGGAGGCATCATAGGCTATGCCGGGATAGTGCTGTCATCTCCTCTTGCGTGGATTGGTGCTGATTTGATTGTCATCCCTTCCTATGCATATATGATGAGAAGAAAGCTTCATCAGGAAAACGACAGATAAATCTTAGTTGATTCTGCCAGGTGGATTCCAGAATGAGGGCCAACCTTTATTGATATAAAACTACCGCAGATAACTCCTATGCTTGCATAGGGGCTGAATGCGGGATTATTAGTTTTTTCATATAGCAAAGCTATATGAATTCTCAATTCCATGGTATAATACACATATGCAGAAGGCGTACCGTTACAGACTTTACCCCACAGACGAGCAGACTCAGATGATGACCCGCATCATCGGCTGCTGC
>DVIF01000052.1 GCA_018711525.1 Candidatus Ornithospirochaeta stercorigallinarum | reverse complement strand
GCCTTACTGAGTATCTCGGAGCCTGTCCGAAGGCTGCTGATTCAACAAAGCTAAGTTTACAGGAATACTCTGAGAGTGGAGCATATGCAAAGCCAAGAGCGTTCTGCTTTAAGAACTCTTATATGACATACCTGCAGAATAATTACATAATGCAAGATAGGGATACTTATATCCGACAGGAAAGCCTTGGTCCTGACTTTGAACGGGAAGCTTTATCCAGAATGAATAGATTTAGAGGTATGCTTGCTTCTGATATTGCCAATGAGGTTGGATTTAATTTGAATATCAGTGCAAAGCAGAGATATTCGAATTTGTCTTTTGCTATGATTGGACTATCTTCAAATTCCTGCGAGGAATTTACTAAAGCAAATATTGTCATGAAATCAATTCGATTTGAAGAAAGCGGTGTGTTGAAGGAGTCAATATCATTACCTCCTGAAGATTTCCTAAGTGTCCTGGATGAAGATAGCTTCGAAGATTCTGCCTTATATGAATATTTTGAACAGACAAGATTCCTTTTATCAATCTGGAAAAAGGAATATATCGAAGGAAAGGAAGATTGCAGGTTTATCGGTGCAGCTTTCTGGGGAATGACCGGACTCGACATCTATGGACCACTTCAAGACTGTTGGGAAGAGACTAAATATAAGCTGACACATGGGGTTGTCCTCACACCAGGATATAAAGGTGGCATGATTGTTGTTGAAAATGATTTACCCAAGATGAGTAAAAAGGGGTCGATAGCCCATGTGAGGCCACGTGCATCGAAATCTTATCATGTTATAAATGGCAAAGTTTATTCAAACAGTGGCGATATAAAGGATATTAAAAATGCATTTGTCCTTCCCAATGGAGATATGATGACAATACAATCTTTCTGGCTTAATCATGGATATGTTATTGATGTTGTGAAGTCTCTTGGAATTGAAATTTAGCACTATATTCATTTTGTTCCCTTTACATTTGTAGATTCCAAGATGTATAACTTCTGAATTCAGGGGATTGATATGCCTTTTCTTGGAACTGTTGTTGATGTATTTGCGATTATAATAGGTGGACTTTTTGGGCTTGGTTTTGGAAAGAGGCTGACTGAGCATTATCAGGAGACGATGCTCAAGGCGTGCGGGCTTTCTATCTTCTTCATCGGGGTAGGGGGTGTTGTTTCAAAGATGCTTGTCCCCTCCGATGGTGGTTTTACGACAGAAGGGGCTGTGATGATGGCATCCTCCCTTACATTAGGTGCTCTTATAGGGGAAGCCTTGGATATCGATGGGAAGATGGCCTCTTTTGGGCGTTGGCTCAAGAAGAAGACCGGAAGCCATGATGATAACTCATTCGTGTCTGGTTTTGTTAATGCCTCCCTTGTTGTCTCAATAGGTGCAATGGCCGTCCTGGGGCCTATAAATGAAGTGATAATGCATGATGAGTCTGTTTTGTTTGCAAAATCGATTCTCGATTTGATTCTCATCCTCTTAATGACTCTTACAAATGGAAAGGGTTGCATATTCTCCTTCATTCCCGTCTTCATCGTGCAGGGGTTGGTTACCGTTCTTGCAGGTTTCCTAAGCCCTGTCATGACAGCAGATGCTGTGAATGCATTAAGCCTTGTCGGCTCTGTTCTTATCGCCACCCTTGGAATCAACATGGTATGGGATAAAAGCATACGGGTTTCAAACATGTTCCCATCTGTTGTGATCGCCGTAATCTGGGCTGCTTTGGAGGAAATGCTTTAAGCCTTTGTCTTTCAACGAAATATTGCTTTAGCCTTGAGATGTAATTTTGATTATGATATTATAAGCCTCAGCTAAATAGCGATGGCGGTGCTTTACTGCCATCAGGGATGGAGAAGGATGAAAGAAGCCCTTATAGAGGGATGTATAAATTATCTTAAGTTCGGATATGACTTTGATGGTGTGGATTTCCCTGAGATGGATGAGGAACTGTTCAGGAAGATCCTTGAAGGGGATGAGAGTGCGGATGATATCATCTCATCCTTCATCACAGCACATTCCTTAGATGTGAAATATGATGCATCTTTCGATGAAATCGGAAGATATCCCGACTCAAGATGTCTTGTGAACTATTTCAATATCAGGGACAGGGCAAAGCTTAAGAAGATTGAGATATTCATCTCTTCTGTGCGCATTCTCGATTTGTTCCTCAATCCGATAGACATGGGGTTCTCTTTTGATTATCTTAAGGCACTGCACAATAAGATCTTCGGGGACATCTATCCATCTGCCGGTATGATAAGAAACAAGGATGAGAGCAAGAGAAGCGAATACTGCAAGAGCATATATCTTGAGAAGATGGCTTCAGATATCTTCGATAAGCTGAGGAATGCGAAGTTCCTGCGTGGTCTTGAGGACATCGATGAGTTCATAAACGAGCTCGCCTATTTCATGGGGGAGGTCGAGGCTCTACATCCTTTCATGGATGGAAATGGACGTACAACGCGTTATTTCTTTACGGATCTGGCAAGAAAGGCAGGCTATGACATCATATGGTCGGCCGCGGATCCCGACAAATATCTCGAAGGGAACATCGCGGCGATAGACGGGGACTACCAGCCTCTTGTCGATGTGCTGGAAGAAGCTGTCATACCAATAGTGGAAGACTGAAAAAAAGAACCCGGGAGCTGACAGCCCGCGGGTTCTATCTTGAGGAGGCAGAGGGACTATCCCTCTCCTTTGGGGATTGCCTTTGCTCTTTCTTTGGCAAAGGAAACAAGAACTTATTTCATCTATTTATAGCCTAAGGCCTATTTCTCAAGTTGTCAAACAATTATTTTCTCTCTAAGCTGGGAAAAATCTGAAACAATTTTCCTCGATAGCTGTTATACTTAATATCAGGAGTTGACCATGGCGGTTTATATAGTAATAGCAATACTCGTAATAGCAGTGCATCTGATTGCAATAGAAAAGCAGAACAGATATGTGAAATCAATCAGCAAGGTGTTCATCATTCCGTATCTCTACCTTGCCTTCCTCGTTTTTACTGAAAGCTTCGGAGTCATAGTCGCAGGCAGAGGGCTTCTGATGGCGGCTCTGGCATTCTATACCCTTGGAGACCTGCTGCTGGAATTCGATAAAAAGAACATGTTCCTCTATGGTGGTGCGTCTTTCTCTGTCGGGCATGTGCTCTATGCCATCTTCTTCATGATGCATGGTTTCAGCCTCGGCTGGGGGGTGCTCTTCATCGGTATCTGGTTCTTCATCTACATCTTCCTCTTCGAAGATGAAATCAAGGATGCAAAGCCCAATTCGACATTGTATATAGCATATGCCTCGATTGTAATGATCTTAGGTATCGCGGTAGGGGCAACCGATTTCTCGGGCAACTGGATTGCGAAGATGATTGCTGTTGCGGGAACCCTATCATTCGCCTTCTCAGACGCTCTGGTCATAATAAGGCAGACCAAGGATAAGAGTGAGAAGGAAAAGAAGGATGACGACCTTCTGATAATGGTCACATACATAGGTGCGAACATCCTTCTCCTCTCATCCATCTCACTGCTTGAAGTGATGGCTGTCTAGAATCCAAGATAGAACATATACAATGCCAAAAGGAGTATGAGGATTCCAAGTGCGATGTTCGCAACGCGTGGCAGTACTCCTTTTTTCAGTTCCTTCACAGCCCCTAGTGCTGTTCCAATCACTATGGAGAGTATGCTGTATCCGATGCTGTAGAGAAGCAGCATGAGAATCGAGTAGAGCATGTCTCCGCCTATGGAAAGGGAGAGCAGGAGGGCGATCAGGACGGGAGTGGAGCAGGGGGATGAGAAGACGGCCGAAAGGATGCCTGTGATGAATGCTCCGATATAACCTCTTTTTTTGTTCTTCGTAATCAGATTCGTCGATGGTATTATGTTTATCACTCCTAAACTCTGGAGGCTCAGAAGGACCATTATTATTCCAAGTATGATGTAGTACCAGGAGCCGGCCTGGCTGAGCATCCCTCCGATTGCAGTTATTATGATACCCATGATGATGAATGTGATGCTTGAGCCAAGAGCAAATGTGACGGAGTACTTGAGCGCCGTCTTCCTGTCATCCGCCCCTCCTGATACATATAGGATTATCAGGGGAAGTGAAGAGAGCGAGCAAGGCAGGATGGATGTCAGTGCGCCCGATATGAATGCGATGAGAAGGGAGAGGGCGGAGTGATCTCCAATGATGAGTGAGAAGTTTTCAAGGAGCCCTTCTATCATAAGTCTACTCCCATATCCCTGAATATCATGTACATCTGTTCTTTGCTGAGCATTCCATAGTGCCCGGTGAGGACATGCTCCCCAGTCTCCCTGAGCGAATAGAGTGAGAAGCCTATCTGGGCAAGGACCTCCTCTGACGGCTCATAAGGTGTGCCGTCTGCGTAGAAGAAGTACTGTACGGGGACTGCCATTGCGGGAAAACCTCCGCTTAGCGCAGGATCTTCCCATATGTCTGCATACCTTACGCTCACTTTTCCATAGCTTTCAAGGTAGAATTCTTCAAGATCCGGTTTCATCTGAAGGCATGGACCGCAGGAAGCGGAGCCCATGTCGATCATTAGGGGAAGCCCCGGGGCAAGGAACTCTTCCATGCTGAAAGCAGTGTATTCCATAGGTATCATCTCTTCTGATGAAAGCTCTGTAGGAGTACTCTCACTTTCCAAGCTTGAAGATGTCGTTTCCTTTTTAATGAAGAACACAAGTACAATCAGTGCTACGATAATCAAAACAATTAGAATCTTTATTCCTTTTTTCATGACAGCTCGAATCCTATCCCACTTCTTTCCTTATTTCCGTGTCTTTGTCACAAAAAGAGCTCCGGCTCTTTCCTTTCTTCTGCAAGTCTCTTGATTCTCTCCTCAACACTCTCAAATTCAGCTGCATCATACTCCCTTGCCTTTTCGGGGCAGATTGCTATGCATCGTGCGCATCCTAGGCACTTTGCATCATCTGTGAGATTGGGCCTCATCTCATCTATTGCGCCTGAGGGGCAGCTGAGGTAGCATTTCCCGCATCTGATACAGGAAGCATTGGCATGCGGCTTTAAAAAGCTCCCTATGCTTTTATAAGGGCATCTGCCCGGAACTTCTTCAAGCTCCTCTTCTTCTTGCAGACGCTTTTCTATGGACTCTTTGAAGGAAAGAAGTCTCTTCCTGTCGGCATCATCCGGACGTCCTGCTGCGATTTCTCTTATCATGGAGTGCTCTGCGATGGCTGATGCTGCCGCTTTTATAATAAAGCCTTGTTCTTTTAATGTATCATAGAGCTCTATGAGTGTATCCTCAAATGCCCTGTTGCCATAGACGGCAAGAAGCACTGCCTTTGTCCCGTTGCCTCTGATGCTCTTCAGCCTTTCGATTGCAAGTGAGGGGCATCGTCCTCCGAATGACGGCATTGCCACATAGAGCATGTCGCTTGCAGAAAGCTGGAGCTTCCCGTCATAGTCCCTCTTGGACAGATCAATCTCAATTCCCTCAGGGCATAATAAATCGAGACATTTCTTTGTTCCGCCCGTCGGGCTGAAATAAACTTTGCAAATCATAGCAGAAAGTCTAAGGGAAATGTTTGAAAGCTTCAAGAAAAGGGAATATAGTTTTCTCTGTTATGTATGCGACCCACTCCTTTCCTTCATGTTATGATTCAGAATCCAGGATCCTGATCCTCGGCTCCTTCCCGTCTGTCGTATCAAGGGAGGAGGGGTTCTACTATGCACATAGGAGCAACAGGTTCTGGCCGGTAATGGAGAGCCTTTTCTCCGTCTCGTTGAAAAGCATCGAGGATAAGAAGACTTTTCTCCATAGCCATCATATAGCACTCTGGGATGTCGTCTCCGAGTGTGAGATAACCTCCAGCTCCGATGCCTCAATCAGATCTGTAGTCCCGAATGATATCGAGAAGATTCTCATGGAAAGCAGGGTTGAAAGGATCTTCGTCAATGGAAGCAAGGCCTACGAGCTTTTAAAGAGATATAACAGTGAAAAAATATGGAGGGCGGCTGTAAAGCTTCCCTCCACATCGAGCGCCAATGCCTCTTTCTCATTCTCCAGACTCCTGGATGAATGGTCAGCTGTCAAGACCTCTTTGGAGATCTCCTGAGGTTCACCTTGACCTTGTTCCTTATCAGATAGGCATGGTGGATCTTCTCGTCTCTGAAATCCTCTCCGATCGTCTCTGTTGTGATGTCTTTTACGACAAACTCCTCGAGGATCTTCTCATCCATCTTGAAGCGGCGGTAGTTGTTGCTGAAGATCAGCAGTCCTCCCGGGCTCAGATGCATCATGCAGGCCCTTATCAGCTTCTTATGGTCTCTCTGGACATCGAAATTCGCCCTTCCCTTGCTGTTTGAGAATGTGGGAGGGTCGCAGAATATGAGGTCGAAGCGGTCATACGTGCTATATAGGTAATCCATGGCATCGCTTCTATAGAAGTAGTTGTCGATTGTCGTCGGATAGCCGTTGACCTTGAGGTTCTCCATGGCCCAGTCAAGATATGTCGATGATGTATCCACACTGACTGTGGAGACAGCTCCGCCCTTTATTGCGTTGAGCGTCGCCGTGCCTGTGTAGCAGAAGAGGTTCAAGAACCTTTTTGAATCGCTTATGCCCTGGATGTATGCCCTTATCTTCCTGTGGTCGAGGAATATGCCCGTGTCGAGGTAGTCCTGGAAATTCACAAGGATGTTGAGCCCGTTCTCATGGACGATGTTGAAGCGGTTGGATGATGCAAGACGTCCATACTGGCTCTTTCCCTTCATCTCCTTCCTCTGCTTCACATATATGTTCTCTATATCGATTCCCGTAGCCCTTTCGGTTGCATAGATGAGTTCGTTCAGCCTCCTCTCCGCTGCTTCAGGGTCGATGGTGTCAGGAGCGGCGTACTCGGCGAGGTTTATCCACTTGTCCTCATAGATGTCGATTGCGGCTGAATACTCCGGCATGTCTGCATCATAGATGCGGTAGCATGTGACGCCTTCCTTCTCCATCTTCGGCTTTATCTCCTTGATGTTCTTAAGAAGGCGGTTGTATGCCATTTCAGCACCGCTGGAAAGGGGAGCCGAAAGTCTTTCCATCTTCTTCTCAAGGCTCTTGCGTTTCATCTCCTCCTTCTCTTTGTCGGTGAAGATGGAGTAGTGTGCGACCTGGCAGTAGATGGCACCGTTGTAAAGAGTGTTGACCCTTTCCGGTTTCATGGCGATGTTTGAAAGCACCTCGCTCTCAGCGGCTATTATGGATGCCTTCCAGCCTTTGAAGAGGTCTGCCATCTGTTCTCCGATCATCATATAAAGGTCATCGATGTTCCCTTCCTTCATTCTCACCCCGTATGGAGGGTCTGTGACGATGTAGCCCATCTTTGACGGCACATCCTCGGCTGTGTACGAGGCGAAGTCTTTCTCTTTGAAGTCGATGAATTCAAGAACCCCGGCTGCCTTTGCATTCTCTCTTGCTATCCTGATGGCCTTGGGGGAGATGTCTGAGGCATATATCATGATATCCCTCTCGTCGATTGCCTTCTGCCTTTTCTCCTCAGCTTCCTTAACGATCTTATTCCAGAGTTCTTCATTGTAGGATGGCAGGTGTGTGAATGCGAACTCTTCCTTTCTTATCAGGCCGGGAGCAGTATCTGTTGCGATGAGGGCTGCTTCGATTGCAATCGTTCCTGAGCCGGTGAACGGGTCGAGAAGGACGCCGGACTCTTCTTCCGTTATGCTCTTCTTCCATTCACTTCTGTATAAAAGGGCCGCTGCCAGCTGCTCTCTTAAAACGGCATCTGTCTGATCCTTCCTATAGCCTCTTTTCTGCATCCCTTCCCCGGAGAAATCGAGATACCATATCGCTCTTCTCTGATGGAGATGGACATGTACTGTTATGTCGGGATTCTCCGTATCCACATCAGGACGCTCATCATTGAACTTCTCTTTGATCCTGTCTATGATTCCATCCTTCACGCGGAGGGCCGCAAAGTGCGAGTTGTTGAGATACGGGCAGTCCTGGGCTGTCTTTGTTACTTTTATGGTCGTCTCAGGTGTGATGAACTCATCCCAAGGGATTTCCTTTGTCGCCTCATAGAGCTCATCTGTGCTCTCGATATCATCATCAAGATATATCGCCTCCAATAGTCTTGTCGCTATCCGGCTGTTCATGCAGAAGCGGTATCCTGTCTCGAGGTCTCCTGCGAACTCGACTCCCGCCTTCGTCTGCCTTATCTCCTTTGCTCCGGCCTCTTCTGCCTCCCTGGCGACAAGATCTGATTGATTTAATGCGTTGCTTGCAAAGAATATCATAGGGCACCTCCGAATGCTTTTTCTACTTCTTCCTTTTCAAAGGAGTATACGGTTCCACAATTGAAGCACTCGACTTCAAGGGGAAACTCCCCTTCCTTTATCGCATCCTTTTCTTTCTCAGGAAGACCGGCAAGATAGTGGATGAAGCTGTTTTTAGAGCAGGGGCATGAGAATCCGATCATGCGGCGCTCAAGATGCTCTGTTGAGAAATCCTTGAATTCCTTCTCTACATATTCCCTTATGCTCATTCCAGCCGAGAGGCATTTGGAGAGGTTGTCAAGTCCTTTCGCTTTCTCCTGTATTCTTTCAAGAGTGTCATCCTCTGCTCCGGGAAGGGCCTGGATGAAGAGTCCTCCGGCTCCATAAAGACTTGCTTTTTCATCAAAATGCAGTGATAGATAGAACAGGGTGGGTGTCTGCTCGCTCTGCTGGAAATATAGAGCAAGGTCGTTTGCAAGATCTCCATGCTCAAGCATTATCTGACCTGAAAAAGGAGTCTTTGCCCCCTCAAGTATTTTTGTTATCGTCAGAAACCCCGGTCCATAGAGCAGGGATGTATTAAGGCTTTCAAGCGGTTTTTCAAGTTTAATGGGGTTTGCAAGAAGATATCCCCTTACAGCCCCACTGGCCCATGACTCGATGCTCATCCCTTTTACAGGGCCTCCGCATTCGATTTCAAGCCTGATCCTGTCATTCCCCTTGACCGTTGATGCCAGCAGCGCTCCTGCTACATAGCCCTGTCCCAGGATATAGGTCTCAAGTGGTCCCAGGTTATGGTTTGTTCTCATCTCGTTGCACATTCCGGTTGCTGCAACTGCCGTTAAACGCACTTTCCCTCCCTCCAGGAGGAATATCTCCCTGCCGTCCTCGGCAAGAGAGGCAATGTGCTCTTTAAGCTCATTGTCTGAAATAGGTCTTTTAATCATACGCGCAATATTATATTTTTTGCCTTATTTGTTCAATTATATCGGGTTAGCTTAGTTCATATAATCACCACAAAAAAACTCTTGACTGCTTTTTTCCAAGTGTTTATATTTCGTTAAGCAGTTAACAAAATGGAAAATCGTTTCTTTATGGACCTTAAGTACATCTCTATTTGTTTTGATAAACTGATAGAGCGGAAGACAGGTTTTACATCAGCCCAGCTGCGCATCATAGGATTTTTGATGCAGAGAAGGGATGATGCTGTCTATCAGAAGGATATTGAGGATATCGTAGGGGTGAGCAGGGCCGCCGTATCTGCGATCCTGGATAAGATGGAGAGGGCCTCACTCATCATCAGGAGAAGTTCCGCCTATGATAAGAGGATGAAGCGAGTCTCCCTCTCAGAGCAGGGTGTTGCAGCCGCTCATGACGTGTATAAGACCATGTGTTCGATAGAAGATGAGATATGCTCCTGCCTTACTGATGGGGAGATGGAGACGATTTTCACTGTTAAAAGCAAACTTGTTTCTAAACTGGAGGAATTAGGATGCTGAAAGATCTTGCATCCCGTATCAGGGAATATAGGAAAGAGGCGATACTCACTCCGCTTCTGATGGTAGGAGAGGTCTTCATGGAGGTCCTCATCCCTGCCTTGATGGCTCAGATAATCGATATCGGGGTAAGCCAGGGGAACATATCATATACAGTCAAGATGAGCATCCTCCTCGTCCTCTGTGCCTTTGCTTCGATGTTCTTCGGTGTGATGGGGGCTAAGACCGCATCTATTGCCAGTTCAGGATTCGCACGCAACCTCAGGCATGACCTCTACTATAAGATCGAGGATTTCTCATTCTCGAATATCGACTCCTTCTCCACATCAAGCCTCATAACAAGGCTCACAACCGATGTGCAGAATGTGCAGATGGCGTTCCAGATGGTCATAAGGATGTTCGTGCGCAGCCCGATCATGTTCCTTTTCGCAATCATAATGGTCGCAAAAAACGGCGGCTCGGTGATGTTCATCTACATTGTCGCCGTACCTATCCTCGCTGCAGGAATCTTCTTCATGATGAGCAAGGCGCATCCGAAGTTCGAGAAGGCGTTCAAGAGCTATGATGGCCTGAACCGCGTAGTAGGGGAGAACCTCAACGGTATAAGGACGGTGAAGGCATATGTCAGGGAAGAGGAGGAGACGGGGAAGTTCGACGAGTCGGCAGGGGAAATCTACAACAATTTCGTCTCTGCACAGAAGATCATGGCGTTCTCTCAGCCGATGATGAGCTCTGTCATGTATCTTTGCATCGTCGCCGTATGCTATGTCGGCGCACGTCTTATCAACATAGGGCATATGACCACAGGGCAGCTTATGAGCATATTCACATACAATGCCCAGATCCTCATGAGCCTTATAATGGTCGGCATGTTCATGGTCATGGTCACAATCGCACGTGCAAGTGCCGAGCGTATCATGGAGGTCCTCGAGACCAAGCCCGATATGGATATCAACGAGGATGGAGAAAGCGTTGTCAAGGACGGCTCCATCGAATTCGACAATGTCGATTTCGCATATAAGAAGGGCACAAACGTGCTTGAGAACATCAATCTGAGGATTGAAAGCGGCATGATGGTCGGAATACTCGGACCTACAGGAAGCGGAAAGAGTACGCTTATAAGCCTCATCGCAAGGCTCTATGATGCCACAAACGGCTCTGTCAAGGTCGGAGGCAGGGATGTGAGGGAGTACAACCTCAAAGCCCTCAGGGATGAGGTCTCCGTAGTGCTTCAGAAGAACCAGCTCTTTACAGGAACGGTCAAGGAGAACCTCAGATGGGGGAACAAGGATGCCAGTGATGAGGAGATCGTAAGGGTTTCGAAGATTGCTGCCGCCGATTCGTTCATCGCACCACTCAAAGAGGGGTATGACAGCCATGTGGAGCAGGGTGGAACCAACTTCTCAGGAGGACAGAGGCAGAGGCTCTGCATTGCAAGGGCACTCCTAAAGCAGCCGAAGATCCTTATCATGGATGACAGCACAAGTGCTGTAGATACCGCGACAGACACCCAGATCCGTCAGGCCCTAAAGAATGATGTGAAGGATCTGACCAAGATAATAATCGCACAGAGGATCTCCTCGGTGCAGGATGCGGATATGATCATCATGATGAACGACGGTCATATCGAGGATATAGGAACTCATGACGAGCTCCTTTCACGCAACAAGAACTACCAGGGGCTGTATAACACACAGACCAAGGCAAAGGAGGCTTGACATGCCGAGATTCAAAGCTGGAAACACAAGGGCGAAGAACCCTGTAAAGACATTCAAACGCCTTTTTGCAATGGTCTTCAAAGGGCATAAGGCCGTTCTGACAATCGTTCTGATAAGTATTCTGCTTGTTGCTTTCGCAACCAGTTACTTCTCATCATTCATGCAGAGCATAATCGATGATTACATCACCCCTCTCATCGGTAATCCTGAGCCGGATTACAGGCCTTTGATGCATGCGATCCTGACCTTCCTTCTAATCATCGCATTCTGCCAGGTCATTCCACAGTATGTGCAGCAGAGGATAATGATAAAGGTCTCGCAGGGGGCCATGCTTACGATGAGGAAGAACATGTTCCGCAAGCTTGAGAGCCTGCCGATCTCCTATTTCGACCGCCATCAGCATGGAGAGACGATGAGCCGTTTCTCAAACGATACCGATACCCTCAACCAGATGATGAGCCAGGCCCTTGTCCAGGTCATCAGTGCCTCCATCACAATCGTATTCCTTTTCTGTACGATGCTGATGAACAATGTGATCCTCTCCCTGGTCGTAGTGTTCTTCATCTTCCTGATGTTCCGTGCAACCGGTGTCGTCGCAGGACGCAGCGGCAGATACTTTGCAGTCCAGCAGAGCGACCTGGCGAATGTGAACGGCTTCATAGAGGAGATGATAAACGGACAGAAGGTGATCAAGGTCTTTACACATGAAGAGGAGAGCAAGAAGGATTTCGATGCCCTGAACGATAAGCTCAATGAGAGCATGAGCAAGGCGAACACATATGCAAATGCCATGGGACCGGTG
>DVIF01000051.1 GCA_018711525.1 Candidatus Ornithospirochaeta stercorigallinarum | reverse complement strand
AATCTTTCAAGTCTTTTGATGTACAAAGGGCGATGCAGCCACCACGATGATACCCCGTACCTTTCCTCCGTGCACAGAGGAGCATCCAGTATTCCTTTTTCTCTTCATTATAGAAGACATAAGGATCCCTCCAGTCGAACATCTCATATATTTCGTTATCGGCAGTAAACCGGGACTCTTCCTTAATCTCAAGATGCAGAAGATCTTCTCCGACGGCTTCCATAACAGATTGAACAGCCTTGCCATCCTCTTTATATGCTTCATTAAAAGCTGTGAAATACGCATGGTACAAACCATCCCTGTCCTTTATTACAGATCCTGTATAGTTGTTCAAATATGGTTTGTTCTCGCTGCCACGCTCTATGCTTTCTCCCTTGTTCTCAAAATCCAGTCCATTCTCAGTAACAGCAAGATGCCATGTCGTATCTTCAGCATAGACACCCTCCCCTTTACACCTGGGATCATGAAGATAGAATGCATAGTATTTCCCATTCTCATAATATGGTATTACATCGCCTACCCATCCATTCTCTGGCTTATAAGAAAACTCTTTCATACTCTCCCTTTTGCACTATCTTATGTGTGCATTTGTAACTTTTTTATTTACAAATTCATTCTACCACCATTATCCGAGCTGTCAAGAAAATTTTTTCTCTTTTTATTATCCTATTATCTAATAACGAGTTATAAGCAATACTATTAGATTAGTATGAAGTTCACATTGAAGTTACAATAAAAGTTACATATGCACATTTTTCTTGAATCTATGTAAAAAGAACAATATAATAACAATTATGGACTGCTCAATAAATCAGATTGCTGAATATCTTGGATTATCCAGGAACACGGTATCGAAAGCGATAAATGGAAAACCAGGTGTCTCCGAAGAGACAAGAAAAAAAATCCTTGCCACTGCAAGCGAAATGAAATACAGACAATATCTGTTGTCATACTCTGAAAAGGAGAAGGAAGAGAAACACCTTGGGTCCATTGTCTTTCTGACTAAAGCAAGCAGCCAGTCAGGATTCTGGCTAAGTGTCATGGATGGAATAAACAAAGGGCTGGAAGGAAGCGGCTATTCACTTACTCTCGGGGTAATCACAGAAGAGGAAATCCTTCAGACCAGGATACCAAAGGTCCTTCAGGAGAAGGATATAAAAGGGATAATACTTGTCGAAGTCTGTAACGCGGAGATGTGCATGAAGATTTCGAATCTCGGCTATCCTCTTGTGACTGTCGATATGCCTCCGGAAGGAAGTGGAATAGAGAATTCCATCGATGTCGTCACCATGGAAAACAAGAAGAACATAGAAAAAGTCATAAAGCTACTCTATTCAAAGGGAAAGAGAAGATTCTCGTTTGCAGGAAACCTCAATTCCATGAACATCAGCGACGGACTTATAAAAAGATATGAAGCATTCAAAGAAACACTGGCAAAGCTCGAGCTCTCAGAAGAAGAGGAGTACTCATTTAAAAACGAAAGCCAGGAACAGTTCTCAAACAATGCCTATCTGGTTGAAAAGATAAGAAGGATGAAAACTCCTCCGGAAGTTTATATCTGTGGAAATGACAATACGGCTCTCCATCTGATGCATGCTTTCACATTCTGTGGATATGCGATTCCCAAGGACATATCCTTTGTCGGTTTTGATGATATCCCGGATGCAGGGAACTCACTTCCTCCTTTGACAACAATAAGAACGCCTAAAACACTTCTAGGAGAATGCACAGCTTTCGCCATTCTCTCTAAAATCAAAAATCCATCAAGACCGAGGTTGTTCACAGTGGCAGAAACAGAACTTGTAATAAGGGATTCAATCTGACATGTGCGTATTACAACGTTTTTTCTATTTTTATACTTGCGTATTATCCTAATCGGAGATTTCAGCAGGCTCAGGGAAGAAAAGCCGAGTGCTATCGACACAAGCATGTTTCCAAAAACTGAGCAGATAGCATTCTTGAATTCCTAGCCGGATTCAGGATAGCTGTCATTCGGAAACCTATCAACACTCATTTTCATGCAGGGCTTATCTTTCATGTCCATGGCTCATTACATTTTGTGGTGTCTGCTTGCAGATCTGCGGTATATGAAATGTCCCTGGATGCCTAGTTCTAAATTCTTCTGTTTTAAGTCTTGACACCTAAGGACAAACAAAAACGGAGGGCTTTCGACCCTCCGTCTCTGATCTGTGCAGGTATTCCTTAGAGAATCTCTCCAAGAACCTCTCCACATCTCTGATAGAACTCAAGACGTTCCTTAGCATCAACTGCTGCCTTTGCGAAGAGCTCGTCAGCATGCTCCGGGTTTGTCTTGTAAAGGGATGAGTACCTGACTTCTCCCTTGATGAATTCCTCGTAGTCTGCTGTTGCCGGCTTGGTCTCCCAAGTGAACTTCTTTCCTTCCGCACCGTTAGGATTGAAGCGATAGAGCGGCCAGTATCCAGCCTCGACTGCCTTCTTAGCCTCAACCTGTGAGTATCTCATGTTGATACCATGGTTGATACATGGAGCATAGCAGAATACGATTGATGGTCCCTTGTAAGCTACAGCTTCCTGGAGGCACTTCTGAGCCTGCTGTCTGTTGTAGCCGAGAGCACAGGATGCTACATATACATGGCCATAGCTCATGCACATGAATCCCATGTTCTTCTTTCCAACCTGCTTACCTGCATTTGCGAACTTAGCAACTGCTGCGATAGGTGTTGACTTGGAAGCCTGTCCACCTGTGTTGGAATAAACCTCTGTATCGAGAACGAGGATGGTCACGTTCTTACCGGAAGCAACAACATGGTCTACGCCACCGTATCCGATATCGTAAGCCCATCCGTCTCCTCCGATGATGAGGACATCCTTATCTGAGAAGTAATCCTGAAGCTCCCTGATCTTTGCAAGAGCAATCTTGTTTGCTTCCGTCTCCTTCTCTGAAGCGAGAACCTTCTGCACTTCCTTCTGAGCTGTGATTGATGCTTCTGTATCATCATCCCAGAGTGAGAGGCACTTCTCGATTGCACTCTTAAGCTCTGCTGAACATCCAGCTGCGAAGAGCTCATCGATCTTGAGCTTGAGGAGGTTCCTGTTGCTGTCTATAGCAAGGCGCATTCCAAGACCGTACTCAGCGTTATCCTCGAAGAGTGAGTTACCCCAAGCTGGTCCTCTGCCGTCAGCCCTCTTTGTATAAGGGATGGTCGGGAATGTACCGGAGTAGATTGAAGAACAACCTGTTGCGTTAGCAATGACTGCCCTCTCTCCACAAATCTGTGAAAGCATCTTTACATATGGTGTCTCACCACATCCTGCACAAGCACCGCTGAACTCGAAGAGTGGCTGCTTGAACTGGAGACCCTTGACTGTGCTCATGTTAAGTCCATCAAGGTTGTCGTATGTGAGAGCTTCGAAGAACTCTGCATTGGCTGTCTCGCCTGCTTCTCTCTCAACTGTGAGTGGGCTGAAGGAAAGAGCCTTCTCCTTTGCAGGACATGCCTCGATACATACTCCACATCCCTGGCAATCCTCAGGATAGACCTGGAGCTTGAACTGAAGGTCCTTGTCGTTCTTTGTATTGCTCTTGATTGTGTGGAATGTAGCTGGAGCCTTCTCAAGGTCTGCAGGAAGAATCTGCTTTGCCCTGATTGCAGCGTGAGGACATGACTGTACACACTGGTTGCACTGGATACACTTTGTGCTGTCCCAATGAGGTACGTAAGCAGCAACGCCTCTCTTCTCGAGCTTTGCCGTTCCGGTTGGAAGCTTACCATCGTAAGACATCTGGGATACAGGAATGTCGTTTCCCTCAAGGTGCATTGAGCGCTCGATGACGTTCTTTGCGAATGCATCTGCATCCTCTGGAATGAGCTTCTTAGGCTCATAGCTCTTTGTGATCTCCTGAGGAACCTTTACCTCGACAAGAGCTGCAGAAGCTGCATCTACTGCCGCCCAGTTCTTGTTGACGACATCCTCACCCTTCTTGAGGAAGGTCTTCTTGATGTACTTCTTGATAAGATCGATTGCTTCCGCCTCTGGCAGTACGTTTGCGATCTTGAAGAATGCAGCCTGCATGACAGTGTTGATTCTTGAGCCGAGACCTACGCTTCTTGCGATGTCGAGAGCATCGATATTGTAGAAGTGGATGTGCTTGTTGATGATCTGCTCCTGCATATCCCTTGTAAGGTGCTCGAATACCTCATCTGAAGGAATCTGGCTGTTGAGGAGGAATACTCCGCCATCCTTAAGAGCGGAAAGCATATCATATCTTCCGATATATGCAGGGTTGTGACATGCTACGAAATCAGCATGGTCGACGAGCCATGGCATATCGAGATTCTCCTTACCGAATCTGAGGTGGGAGATTGTGATACCGCCTGACTTCTTTGAGTCGTATGCGAAATATGCCTGAGCATTCATGTCGGTATTGTCACCGATGATCTTGATGGAGTTCTTGTTGGCACCAACAGTACCATCGGAACCGAGACCCCAGAACATACAGGATACAACGCCCTTTGGAGTTACGTCGATCTTATCGCAAACAGGGATTGAGAGATGTGTGACATCATCGTTGATACCGACTGTGAAACCATGCCATGCATCATCTCTTTCAAGGAAGTCGAATACTGACTTGGCATGGGTCGGAGTGAAGTCCTTGGAAGAAAGACCATAGCGTCCGCCGATGACCTTGAGACCTGTCCTTCCCTCGAGTGTGAGTGCAGATACTACATCTTCATAGAGAGGCTCACCTACAGCACCAGGCTCCTTCGTCCTGTCCATGACAGCAATCCTCTTAGCTGTTGCAGGAATGCATGCTACGAAGTCCTTTGCGGAGAACGGCCTGTAGAGCCTTACCTTGATAAGACCGACCTTCCTGCCGTTTGCATTGAGATAGTCGACAACCCATTCGAATGTGTCTGCAGCACTTCCCATTACGATGACAACATCTGTTGCATCTGGAGCTCCGACATAATCGAAGAGATGATACTGTCTGCCTGTGATTGCAGCAACCTTATCCATGTACTTCTGTACAATCGCAGGAACTGCATCCATGTATTTGTTTACAGTCTCTCTTCCCTGGAAGTATACGTCTTCATTCTGGGAAGCGACCTTTGTCATAGGATGCTCTGGTCTCTGAGCCCTTGACCTGAAACGCTCGATGTACTTCTCGTCAACGAGAGTCTTGATATCGTCATAGCTGATCTGCTCAACCTTCTGGATCTCGTGGCTTGTCCTGAATCCATCAAAGAAATTGAGGAATGGAACTTCCGCCTCAAGTGTCGAGAGGTGTGCAACGAGTGCGATATCCATCGTCTCCTGGATTGAGGATGCACAAGTCATTGCGAATCCTGTGTTCCTACATGCCATTACGTCCGAATGATCTCCGAAGATGGAGAGGGACTGTGCTGCAAGGCTTCTTGCAGAAACATGGAATACTGTAGGGATCATCTCTCCTGCAATCTTGTACATGTTAGGGATCATGAGAAGAAGACCCTGGCTGGCTGTGAATGTTGTTGTAAGAGCACCAGCTGCTAAAGCACCATGAACAGCACCTGCGGCACCTGCCTCGGACTGCATCTCCATGATGTCCACCTTCTTGCCCCAAAGGTTCTCCGTTCCTGTGGAGGACCACTGCTCCGCATACTCACCCATTGGTGAGGATGGTGTGATTGGGTAAATAGCAGCAACTTCGCTGAATGCATATGCTATATACGCAGCAGCGGTATTGCCGTCGATTGTAACCATTTTCTTGTCTGCCATTTTCAGTTACGCTCCAAAATAAATATGTTGCTCACGGCAATAAAGGCCGTGACGATGTCATCTTTAAGAATAAATCAAGTTCCACGACTTTACAACAGCAAAGAGGATGAAAAACACTAGAAAATATGAGTAATGAAACGATGTTCCACTCGCCAAAGAGGGAATGGACTTGTTTCTCTTCCCGTTACGATATCCCACTCATGTCGTAACTTTCACGGCAAGGGCGAGGGCGATGTCGGTGAAGGCATCCAGGGACAGCTCGAAATCAGAGGAAATCCACTCTTTTATTATACCTATTATCCCGCTGGTGCAGAAAATATAGTTGTACCTCGTCCTCACTTCGCTTATCGCAGGGGAAAGGTGCTCGTATCTTGCAAGGACAGTGCTCAAAAGCTTCTCTACGAAACTGTCATCCCTTCGCCTGACGACCATTATCGTAATAAGTTCCGAGTTCTCCTTGATGAAGGAAAGGATGCTCCTCATGGCCTCTTTCAAGTCGCTTTTCGAGTCATCGACATCGGGAAGGCGGGCGATTATGTCATCCTCGATTTCACTCAGGACCTCTTTCGTATCCTTATAATGGGAATAGAAGGTAGACCTGTTCACATCCGCCGCCTTGCAGACATCACTGATGGAAATCTTTGAGAAATCATTATCATTCATGAGATCGATCAATGCATCCTTTATCATACGGCAGGTCATCACAACCCTTCTGTTCTCTCCCCTCATACCAATCTCCTTGCAAACTCCATAAAGTCCATGTCGTGAAACCGACACATTGGATGGCATGTGTTGCACACACACCGTTTTCATAAAAACTGTCTGTTGTATTCGCAACACCATGTAGATAATATGAGATTGGAAAACAGGAGGTCAAGCTTTGAAGAGCATTTTTCTTGTCACAGGAGGTCTCGGGCACCTTGGTAGCACAATCGTAAAAGCCCTCCTCAGAAGGGGCGGAGAGGTGCGGGCGCTGATCCTGCCTACCGACAAGGGCGGAAGAGAGGATGGAGTGGAATACTTCATAGGGGATGTGAGGAGAAAGGAGAGCATGATACCCTTCTTTGAACATGATGAGGACCAGGACCTCTATCTGATACATACAGCAGGCTTAATAAGCATACAGGACAAGGGTACTAAGGACATATATGCCGTCAATGTCGGTGGGACGAAAAACATCATAGACATGGCGAAGGAATACGGCGTGAAGAAGATGGTCTACGTAAGCAGCGTTCATGCCCTTGCGGAAAGGAAGGACAGAGCGGTTCTCAGGGAAGAAAAGAAATATGATCCTCAGAAGGTCTACGGGGAATATGCAAAAAGCAAGGCGATGGCAAGCAACATGGTGCTCAAAGCGGCAGAAGAAGGGCTCTGTGCCACAGTCGTACTGCCCCTTCAGGGATAATCGGACCGGGAGACAGCGGACGCAACCACATAGTGCAGTTATGCGTCATGTTCCTCTCCGGACGCCTTCCCATGGGGGTCGACGGGGGCTACGACATGGTCGATGTAAGGGATGTCGCAGATGGAATACTAAGAGCCATGGAGAAAGGAAAAAGCGGCGAAAGCTACATCCTCTCAGGGTCATCCGTCACGATAAGGGAGCTGATCTCGTACATGGCAAGTGCATCAGGGAAGAAGGAAAAACCCTGTGTCCCGATTTTCATAGCGAGGCTGGCAGCCCCGCTCTTCCTCCTTGATGCAAAGAGAAGGAGGAAAAGACCTCTGTTCACAAAATACAGCCTCATGACACTTGAAAGCAATACAAGGTTCTCTCATGACAAGGCCGCTACGGAACTTGGGTACTATCCACGGGACATATCGGAAAGCGTACGCGACATGGTCGACTACCTTGAGAGGGAGAAGAAGGGGAAGACCAATGCCCTGATACAGGCGACAGTGTGAAAAAACACCCCGTAGGTTTCTTCTACGGGGCAGTCAGTGAAAATGCTATTTTTCTTTTGCGGGCCGGCCCACCCGGCCTTTTCTGGAGAGCAACCAGTCATAGGTCTTGTCATCTATCACATAGCGACCACCTACTTTTTTCACACCTCTTTTCTTCAGCTTTGCAGAAACGGATGCAACGGAGACACCGAACTCCATAGCCACATCTTTGACTGATCGAATCATAAAATCCTCCCCTTTTGCAAATATTTCACACCTCAGGGAAGATTTTTATCTAAATGGCCTGTTTTGTCAACGTGTAGAGATAACAATATTCTTTCTATTATAAGCAGTTATAGAGAAAATATTGAAATGCTCCGAAAAAAATTATTTAAAGTAAACCGGGTGTAAAAGGCGTTTAAATAATTTTTTCAATATCCAAGCTGACACATCGCATCTGCGACTTTTTTGAAGCCCGATATATTAGCTCCTTTCTGGTAATTGATATATCCGTCTTCCTCCGTACCCTCCTTCACACATGAATTATGGATGCCCGCCATTATATCCTTCAGACGGTTGTCGACTTCCTCCTTCGTCCATCTTAAATGCATCGCATTCTGACTCATCTCAAGACCGGAGACGGCGACACCACCCGCGTTTGCAGCTTTTCCAGGGGCGCAAGGAATCCTTGCGTTTACAAAGACCTCGTTCGCCTCCCTTGTAAGGCCCATGTTCGAAGTCTCCACTACATACTTCACTCCATTGGAAACAAGGGTCCTGGCATCGGATTCATCGAGCTCGTTCTGGATGGCGCACGGGAAAGCCATGTCGACAGGAACCTCCCATGGTTTTCTTCCCGGGACGAAAACAGCACCGAACTTCTTCGCATAAGGCTCGACTACATCGTTGTTTGAATTCCTCAGATAAAGCATGTATGCCCATTTCTCAGGAGTGTTGACACCCTTCTCGTCTATGATATATCCATCAGGACCTGAAATCGTGACGACCTTGGCTCCCATCTGGCTTGCCTTCATAACCGCACCCCAGGCTACATTGCCGAACCCGGAGATGGCAATCCTCTTTCCCTCCATCTTGTCGGAATGGGCCTTGAGCATCTCTGAAGCGAAATACATCGTTCCAAATCCTGTCGCCTCAGGCCTGATCAGGGATCCTCCGAAATCGAGGCCTTTGCCTGTAAGGACCCCGGTGTTCTCCCCTCTTATCCTCTTATACTGCCCGTAGAGATACCCGATCTCCCTTCCTCCTACTCCGATATCTCCTGCAGGAACATCGGTATCCGGTCCTATGTATTTCTGAAGCTCGGTCATGAAGGAGCGGCAGAAGCGGAGGATCTCATCATCGCTTCTTCCCTTTGGAGAGAAATCAGAACCACCCTTTCCCCCTCCCATCGGGAGGCCTGTAAGGCTGTTCTTGAAAATCTGCTCGAATCCCAGGAACTTAAGGGTTCCAAGGGTGACGGAGGCATGGAAACGAAGTCCGCCTTTATATGGGCCGAGGGCGTTGTTGAACTGCACCCGATACCCTTTGTTGACCTCTATCTCCTTCTCATCGTTCTCCCATTCGACCTTGAAGGAGTAGACCCTGTCCGGCTCCGTAATACGCTCAAGGATCTTGTTCTTGATGTAGAGCGGATTCTCATTGACGACGTCTATTACAGACGAAAGGACTTCCCTTACCGATTCAATAAACTCACTCTGTCCAGGATTCTTTCTTTCGAGAGTACTGATGAAGGATTCCAAGTTATACATTTTTCCTCTCCTCAGTCTCAGCTTATGACCGTTTTTGCAAGTCGTCAAGAAAATTATGAATATCATCAAAAATCGATATTTAAATTTCCATAATCATAAAAATTTCCGAATATTGTTTCAATTTATTTTATTTTCTCAAATTTTGTTATTTTGATGTCCTTTATGTTAGAATCTAAATATGTATCTACTGGACCAGACATGGTTGCCGTTCAGCAACCTCATGCTAAGACACATATATACAGTACTCCTGATCTGCTCCGACTACGACAGGTTCATGCTTGAAGAGGATGGAAGGGTCGAGGAGGAGCTCTATAAGGAATATACGGCACTTGGGCTCTCGAATCCCCCGAAGATCACTCATACAAGCAATGAGGAGGAAGCCCTGCGCCTTATAGAGCAGAGGAATTTCGACCTCGTAATCACAATGCTCGACCTGGGATCGGGAAGGGTTGAGAAGCTATGCGAGGACATAAAGAAGATAAAACCATATATGCCTATAATCGCACTATCCCCATCCCCTGACCACAGGAAGGCAAGGATGCTCAAAGGAGAGAACTGCCCGTACATAGACTACATGTTCTACTGGCAGGGGAATGCATCCCTGTTTCTTGCGATGATCAAGCTGATAGAGGACAGGATGAACATCGACCACGACACTGCGGAGGCGGATGTCCAGGTCATAATACTTGTGGAGGATTCCGTAAGGTTCATCTCCTCATACCTCCCCCAGATGTACATGGCCCTCATCAGGCAGAACAGGATAAGCATCCTCGAAGCCCTGAATGAATGGGGAAAGACCCTGAGGATGAGGGGAAGGCCGAAGATAATCCTGGCAAGGAACTTCAACGAGGCATGGAGCCTTTTCTCCACATACAGGGAGAACATACTCGGGGTCATCTCGGATGTCTCGTTCCCCTATCAGGGAGGAAGGGAGAAGGCGGGACTGGAACTGGCGAAGAGGATAAAGGAGGTGGACAGGGAAATACCGGTCCTCATCCAGTCCAGGGACCTGGAGAACGAGGAGGAGAGCCGCCGTCTCGGCTGCGATTTCATCTATAAGCTCTCCCCCACTCTTCTAACGGACCTGGAGAACCATTTCATGAAATACTACAACTTCGGGCCGTTCATCTTCATAGACCCCAGGACGGGAAACGAGATTGCAAGAGCTGTGACGATGAAGGAAGTACAGCATCTGATAAAGACAATCCCCATAGAATCATTCATCTACCACTCCAAGAGGAATGATTTCTCACGCTGGCTGAGGGCACAGTCGCTTTATGTCCTGGCATCCATGATAAAACACATCAACATCAAGGAAGGGGATGATCCTGAAGATATACGAAAAGAGCTCTACAAGACCATAAAGGAGTACCGCTCCGACAGGACAAGGGGTGTGATCGCCGAGTTCACGGCAGCACACTATGATGAGACACTGCATTTCTCAAGGATAGGAAAGGGCTCCATGGGAGGAAAAGGAAGAGGTCTTGCATTCCTTGCATCCGAGATGCAGGCCCTCGGGCTGAGAAAGAAATACGAGGACATCCTCTACCTCTCGACGCCAAGGACGGTGGTGATAACCACAGAGATGTTCGACATCTTCCTTGCAGAGAACGGCCTTAACGACCTTGGTTTCGTAAACGGAAGCGATAATGAGATACTCTCACTGTTTCTCAGCAAAGAGGTCCCCCAATACCTCAGGGAGTGTCTGAAAGAGATCCTCCAGGTAATCAAGGTGCCGATCTCCGTCAGGTCATCATCACTGCTCGAAGACTCGCACTTCCAGCCTTTTGCCGGGGTGTATCAGACCTCCATGATCCCGAACCGTGGAAGTGATGAAGAGAGGCTGAAGGAACTTGAGAATGCGATAAAGACGGTATGGGCAAGCACATACTTCAAGAATGCACAGGAATACCTGAAGAACACCGATCACAGCCTTGAAGAGGAGAAAATGGCTGTGATAATACAGCAGATTACAGGAAGCGAGCATGGAAAGTGGTGGTTCCCGAACCTTTCAGGGGTCGCGCGCTCCCTTAACTTCTACCCCAGCCCGGGACAGAAGGGAGAGGATGGTATCGGCATGCTTTCATTCGGCTTTGGAAAGGCTGTGGTGGATGACGGTACGGCATTCCGCTTCTGCCCGGCAAAACCAAAGAGGCCCTCGAACAACCTAACAGGACTTGAGGTGAGCGAGCAGGGTGATTTCTATGCCCTGGACCTGACGAAACACTATGACAGCCTCACAGACCAGGACAACCTGACGAAACTGCCTCTCAAGACGGTATATGAGTACCCGAAGGCGATGAAGAACATCTTCTCTTGTCTCGACATGGCCACAGGTCGCCTGAGCGAACGTCCCGTCAAGGACGGAATGAACATGCTCACGTTCAATGGAATCCTCAAGTACGATGCCCTGCCTGTCGCAAAAATCGTAGATGAGGTCCTCAAGATGGGAGAGAAGGGAATGGCATGCCCTGTGGAGATTGAATTCGCAGTGAACACCGAAAGGGAGCGCCCCGATTTCTCCATCCTCCAGATAAGACCTATAAGCAGCGCCGATTTCGACCTCGACATAGAGATTGAAGAAGAGGAGATATCATCAGCCTTGATATACGCTGAGAAGGTGATGGGTAACGGGAAGGTCGAAGGAATAAGGGATATCATAACAATCAAACCGGAGAACTTCAGGGCAAGCGAGATGCAGGCTATGGCGAGGGAGCTGGGAGAGATGAACGCCTCGATGAATGAGCAGTACCTTCTCATCGCAGCCGGAAGGCTCGGCTCCTCGGACAGATGGCTCGGCATTCCATGTGCATGGTCCGACATATCGAAGGCACACGTCATAATCGAGACAGGGATAAAGGAACTATCGGTGGAACCCAGCCAGGGAACTCATTTCTTCCAGAACATGACCAGTCTCGGTGCAATCTATCTGACTGTCAATCCACTGCAGAGGGATGGTAAGATAGATTTCAAAGCAATCGGAAATCTCGACATGATAGAGGAGAGCGAGCATTTTCTCCATGTCAGGAGTGAAAAAGACCTTATAATCAAAGTTGACGGCAGGAAAAGCAAAGCCGTCGTATTGGAGGATAGAAGATGATCAGCCGTTATTATTCACCGACCCGTGTAATTTTCGGTGCGGGAGCGGAAAACGAAGTTGGAAAGGAAGTAAGACTTGAAGGAGCTGAAAAGGTTCTCATACACTATGGTGGCTCATCGGCAGAGAAGTCAGGGCTTCTCGACAAGGTAAGGACTTCCCTCAAAGAGAACAACATCCCGTTTATTGAACTTGGAGGGGTGAAGCCCAACCCGAGGGTAAGCCTCGTAAGAGAGGGGATAGAGATGGCAAAGGATGAGAAAGTGAACTTCATCCTGGCTGTCGGAGGAGGCTCTGTGATAGACAGTGCGAAGGCCATCGGATACGGGCTATACAACGGAGGAGAGGTATGGGATTTCTATGAGGGGAAAAGAAAGCCATACGGCTCCACCCCGATCGGTGTGATACTCACCCTCTCTGCAACAGGAAGCGAATTAAGCGACAGCTCTGTAATCACAAATGAGGATGGTAATCTCAAGAGAGGATACAACAGCGACTTCTGCCGTCCACGTTTCGCACTTCTGAATCCTGAGCTGACCTACACGGTCCCGCGCTTCCAGACGGAAGTCGGAACAGTGGACATAATGATGCACACGATAGAGAGGTTCTTCCACGCAGGAGAAGGTCTTGATTTCACAGACCGCATGGCATGTACGCTTATCAAGGACACGATTGAGAAGGGCCTCAAGGCTCTTGAGAATCCCACCGACTACCAGGCAAGGGCATCCCTGATGTGGGCCTCCTCACTTTCACACAACGGCCTCATGGCACTGGGAAACGACCAGAGAGGGGACTGGGCATGCCATCAGCTTGAGCATGAGCTCTCAGGGATGTTCGACATCGCACACGGAGAGGGACTTGCAATCCTCTTTCCAGCATGGAGCACCTATGTCTACAAAGAGGATCCAGAGAGGTTCGCGAAAATGGGAAACCTTGTCTTCGGTATTGAGGAAAAAGGAGAGGAAGGAGCACTAAAGACGATTGAAGCCTTCAAGGATTGCTTCAGAAGATTCGAAATGCCGCTTTCTCTTAAGGAGGCCGGGATAGACCTTACTGATAAGCAGCTTGAAGAGCTGCTCGACAAGGCCACATTCTACGGAAAGAGGACTCTTGGAGCATTCAAGACACTGGAAAGAGAGGATATGAAGGAGATCTATCTGCTTGCAAAATGAGAATCCTTGTCTTTTCTTTTTTTCTACTTATTTCATTGTACTTTCTCAATCGATTGAGGAAGTACCCGACAGAGAGGGGGCTCAGGCTCCCTACTCTTTTCTCCTTTCCTCCTTTTTTTCTGAAAATTCCCCTGATAAGAGCTGCAAACTCATTTCTGAGGTTTTCAACAAGAAAAGAGAGGAGCATAATGATTGAAAGAAGCGACGGCTCAGCACTTGCTGTCGCATTATACAAGAGAGACGGCATGAAACCACTCTTGATATACATCCACGGAGGAGGTTTCTTCTTCTCTGCACCGAAAGCTGCATACAAGGAAGCAGAAAGATACTCGAATGAACTCGACTTCAATGTTGCCATGCCTGATTACGTTACAAGTGATGAAAAACCTTACCCCTACCCGTTTCTTGACATAAGGGAGGCCCTCCTCTTCTTCGTCAAAAACAGAAGAGAATACAATCTCTCTGATGAAATCTATATAGCAGGAGACAGTGCAGGAGGAGCACTTGCGATAGAACTTACAAAATTTGCAATTGAAAATAAAATAAAGATAAGAAAACTTCTTCTTATCTACCCTGTCATAGATGATAGTATGACAACACCCTCAATGCAGAAATACAATGATTCTCCACTTTGGAACAGCAGACTCAATAGGAGGATGTGGGAAGTATATCTAAGGGAAGGAAGAGGGAAATACGCAGTGCCTTCAGAGATACAGGACCTCTCTGGATTTCCACCTACATTCATCGAAGTTGAGGAATACGACGCACTTAGGGATGAAGGACTGCTCTTTGCGGAGAAACTTAGAAAGGCAGGAGTTCCTGTGACTCTGAAATACAATGAAAAGTGCTACCATGGTTTCGATTATTTCAAATCATCCCCGTCTGTGGAAAAAGCAAAAAAAGAGAGGATTGCATACCTCTCGGACTAAGCTTTCACGAACTGGATTATATCTGTGACAAACAGCGTACATCCTCCGACCACAGTAGGGACCGTAGGTGAGACACCCTTCATGTTCCCCTGTCCTGAGATATAGAGCCGCTCCTCACTTCTTCTTCCCGCCTCCCTTTTTATTATCTCGATGGCACTGTTTACAGCCTCATCCTCACAACCAATCAGGATGGTCAGGTTGCTCTTCTTTAAAAAGCCTCCAGTAGCGGCAAGCTTGGTGCAATAGAACCCCTCCTTGTTCAAGGCTTTTATCGTATGGTCCCCATCACGCTCTTCTATGATCGCTGTTATCATCTTCATTTTATTTTCCTCATCAGCTATATGATACATTCAATGGGAGAAAAAAGGAAATCTTTTAGGAAAAAGAATGGACCGCATTCAAGCAGTCCGTAAAAATCAACACTCGATGCTTTCCGCTATCTCAAGAACATCGGAAAGAGGCATATCGAAACTTTTTGCAATCTGACTGGGAGTAAGCAGCCTGTCTTTAAGCAAAGTAATGACATTGGCTCTTCTTTCCTCTTTTCGTCCTTTTTCCATGCCCTTTTTCATACCCTTTTGCATACCGCTTTCGAATCCTCTCAGCCTCCAGCCCTCACTGATCTTCTCAAGTTCTCCCATGGTAGTCATCCTCCCTTCTTCATCTTCTTTATAATATGCCATCGTTTCCCTTAGTACTTTATTATACATTATTTTTGCTTCACTAGTATCTAAGTCCTGGATTATCCTGCCGATTCTATCCCGACCACGATAAGCCATATTGACCTCATAGCGGAAATAAGAACTGTCTGTCACAAATCCATCAACTTCCACCAGCCTGGAAACATATAACGCTTTTCCTCTCCTGTATCTGTCGTTGGGCATGAATACAACCTGGGAGAAATCAGGAATGGCAGAATAAGGAGCTCCCTTTGCCAAAGCGGAGAAGATCACAGAACTTCCATAGAAATTCAGTCTCTTATTCATGTCGGGTTCGTTTGTGGACTGCATCTCGAAATTAATCAGCCTCCCCTTGTCATCGGTAGCAAGGGCATCCAGCGTCACATGATGCTTTCCAATCCTAAGATTCTTCTGCACCTCGACTT
>DVIF01000008.1 GCA_018711525.1 Candidatus Ornithospirochaeta stercorigallinarum | reverse complement strand
CTAATCTTTTGAAATGTCGTAGGTTCAGTAGTGTTGTTATAATGGAGTAGAGCCCGACAATAAGCATTAGAACTGAAAAGACCTTGAGATAGACTGTCATCAGCGCCCCCGTCTGTTATTTTTTCTTATATCTTCCACGGCATTGTCGAAAGTATAGATTTCCTGGGCTCTATCGAGGTATTCATCACTCTCATCATATTCATCGGTTTTTGAAAGTGCCATGGCTTTTGCAACCAGCATGGAGTAGTAGTCAAGCCTGGAAATCCCTTCTGCGTTTGATTCCACATCGTTGATTATTCTGAGTGCTTTCTTGCTGTTTCCACCTGCAATCGGAGGGGTGTATAAAAGCCTGAATGCCTCCTGGATGGCAATGTAGAATTCATTCGGGTAGTCCTTGTAAAGATTCTTTGTCAGCTTGCTGCTTTCCATACCAGTCCCCATCTTGCCTGTAAGGTAGTATTCTGCAGATATCAGATCTGCCTCTGCCGTTCTTATTTCTAGTTCGGAGGCATCAGAGGATAAGGCGGCATTATAATAGCTCCTCTCCTTATCAAGATGCTCCTCAGCTTTCTCTTCATTGCCGGTATCCACATAGTATCTGACCATCTGGTATTCAGTACGTGATGCACTTATATCATCGATATTTTTGGAAATGTATTTCATATAGGCGTTTTCTGCTGCTTCAGCACTCCCACCGTTTTTTATCACATCCAGAAGTGCCTGATAATCCTCATCGTTGTTCATCCCTGAGAAGGAATCGGTATAGGCGGCAGCAGTAGAGCAAAGAAGTAGTAAGCAGAGGATGGAAAGTAGAAAACGCTTCATGACATATCTCCCTATTAATTTATTATTTTAACATCACTTTCCTTTCTCAGGATATAACCTTCCTTCAGCTTGCATGAAGTCCTGAGTTCCAGGTAGTGCCCATGGTCGATCTTCTCGACCTCGTTGCCATCCTTGTCGAAGAGGGAGAAGGAATCGTCTGAGAGCAGGGGGACATCCGGCCCTATGAACTCCAGATGGTCGCCCTTCCTTATCTGGTTCTTGACTTCAACTACATATCTGCCATCATCCTTGACCTCTTTCACGGTTCCGAGGAACATATACGCCCTCTCATACCCGTATTCGGTGGGGCGGGATACGTCATTGCTGTCATCGACGGCGTTCGAGGAGAAGAAGAACCCTGTGGTATACTGCCTGTGTGATACATCAAAGAGGTCCCTCTTGTATTTATTCTTCTCAGAGTCGTCGTCTATTGCTTTCCTGTATGCTCTTGTCACTATAGCCACATAATAGACGCTCTTCATCCTTCCCTCTATCTTGAGGCTGTCAAGACCTGCCGCCTTGAGCTCGTCTATGTGGTCGATCATGCACAGGTCCTTTGAGGAGAGTATCGCAGTGTAGTCATCCCCGCCTTCTATCGGCATGTACTGTCCTTTTCTCTCCTCTTCCTCAAGTGCATACATCTTATAGTTCCAGCGGCATGTATGTGCGCAATCCCCCTGGTTCGCACTTCTTCCAGTAAGATATGCAGAGAGTATGCATCTGCCTGAATAGGCCATGCACATCGCCCCATGGACGAAGCACTCAAGCTCCATTTCAGGGACCTTGTCCTTTATTCTCTTGATAGAATCGAGACTCGCCTCTCTCCCGAGTATTATCCTTTTGAAACCCATGTTCCTGTAGGCTTTGACACTGCTGCTGTTTATGCATGACGCCTGGGTGGAAAGATGGAGGTCCCTATCAGGGAGATATTTCTGGAAGAAATCAACAAGCCCGATATCCGAAATGATGAATGCATCAAAAGGCCAGGACGCGATTTCATCCTTCATCGTATATAGCTTCTCTATCTGGTCCTCTTTGAAGAGGATGTTCATAGCGCAGTAGAGCTTCTTGCCGCTTTCCCTTTTTATCCTCCTGACCTCTTCAAGCTCCTCAGGGCTGAAATTACCTGCATTGGCCCTCAGTGAGAATTCACTGAGACCCATGTAGCAGGCATCCGCACCGTAATTGATTGCAGTCCTTAGTTTCTCTATGTTCCCTGCAGGGCTTAAAAGCTCAATCATCCTTCCTCTCCTCTCTCCTTCTCTCCGTTTCCATGTACTCGTTGAGCTTTGCCTCAGCCTCTTCTCTGCTCAGGCGCACAGTGCCATCCGATGGGAATGCGATCTTCAGCACTTCTTCAATCGTCTTTACAGGGTGGAAGATGACATCGCCTTTGACTTCATCATCGAGAAGATTGAGGTCCCTGATGTTCTTCTCCGGGATTATGATCTCCTTCACATGGTTCCTTCTTGCTGCAAGGATCTTCTCCCTGAGCCCTCCTATCGGCATGACCTTCCCTGTGAGCGTAAGCTCTCCTGTCATTGCGAGGTCTTCCTTTATGATATTGCCTGTGATCATCGACCAGAGTGCACATGTCATTGTGATTCCCGCACTCGGCCCGTCCTTCGGGGTAGCCCCTTCAGGGATGTGGAGATGGACGCTGTTCTTCTTGAACCATGCGGGATCCAGCCCTCTGAGGTAGCACTCATGTTTCACAGTCGAGAGTGCGATGTTGCATGATTCCTTCATGACATCCCCGAGCTGTCCTGTAAGCTTGAAGTCCTCATGTCCTGGAACAGCCTCGGC
Organism: Candidatus Ornithospirochaeta stercorigallinarum; assembly: GCA_018711525.1. Lineage (GTDB taxonomy): Bacteria > Spirochaetota > Spirochaetia > Sphaerochaetales > Sphaerochaetaceae > Ornithospirochaeta > Ornithospirochaeta stercorigallinarum. Next base: position 12,154 of record DVIF01000008.1, on the reverse strand, counting down.
CTCGATCAGGAGGACATCTCCACCAAGGCTCGTCCAGGCAAGACCCACAGCCGTCCCCGGGATGTCTGCAACGACCTTGTTCTCAAGGTCGAACCTGGGCTGCCCGAGATATTTCTCGACATCCTTCTTGCCTATGTTGAATGTCTCCTCGTCGGCAGTCTTCTCTATCACCTTGAGGCTGAGTTTCCTCAAAACCTTGTCCAGATCCTTCTCGTAGTTCCTGACACCTGCCTCCCTTGAATACTCCTCGGCGATCGAGAGAAGCGCCTCATCGCTCATCTTGATGTCATATTTCTCAAGCCCGTTCTTCTTCACAAGACGTGGAAAGAGGTATTTCTTAGCTATGTTGAGCTTCTCCTGTGGTGTATAACCGGGGACTTCTATGATCTCCATCCTGTCCAGAAGCGGCATGGGAATCGTATCCAGCGAGTTTGCTGTTACGATGAAGAGTATCTTGGAAAGATCATATGGCAGATCCAGATAGAGGTCTGTGAACCTGCTGTTCTGCTCGGGATCAAGGACCTCCAGAAGGGCGCTTGCAGGATCTCCCCTGTAGTTCGAACCTATCTTGTCTATCTCATCGATGAGGAAGAGAGGATCCACTTCCTTCGTCTCAAGCATTCCGTGGATGATCTTTCCCGGCAGTGCTCCGATATAAGTCCTTCTGTGGCCTTTTATCTCGGCCTCGTCACGCATTCCACCGACACTGAAGCGGTAGTATTTCCTTCCAAGTGCTTCTGCTATGCTCCTTCCAACACTTGTCTTACCGACTCCAGGAGGGCCGACAAGGCAGATGATCGCACCTTTTGTATCTCCTGCAAGGGAACGGGATGCAAGGAACTCCAGTATCCTGTCCTTCACATCCTTCATCCCATAGTGGTCGCGGTCAAGGACCTCCCTTACTTTCTCGACATTGTATTTTGGCTTGTGGTTCTTCTTCGGATAGGGCAGGGAGAGGATTGTATCGAGATATGTCCTGCCTATCATATAGTCTGGACTGGTCTGCTCGCTCATCATGAGCTTGTTCAGCTCCTTCTCGATTGTCTCGTAGTAATCCTTCGGGATTATGTTCTTAAGCTTTTCATACCTCTCCTGAAGCTCCTTCACATCACTCTCTTTCGATGTTCCCCTGGCATATGCCATCCCAGGACGGGCTACATCCCCCTTGTCGGATGTCAGCTGCTCAAGCTCTGCTTGAAGGGCTGCTATCTGCTGGCGCAGTACCGCCTCCTGGTTCCTCTTCTTCGCATTGTCATAAAGCTCGTTCCTTATCTGGTTCTGCATTATGATTATGCTCTTCTCGTTCTCAAGGTAGGTGAGGATCATCTCGTATTTTTCCTTGATGCTCTCAGCTTCGAGTATCTGCTCAAGAAGTTCCTTTGGAGCTTTTATCGAGGAGGCGACATAATTCACAAGTGCCTCAGGCTCCCTGATGTTCGCAAGGTTGACATCTGTGGCGAATGCGAAGATCGGACTCTGTGGCAGCAGCTCCGAGAGTGTCTTCTTAAGCAGACGCATGTAAGGGGCGACGAAACGAGGGTTTATCTCGATATCCATCTTGTCCCTTATGATAGCCTCAAGCAGCTCCCCGTTCTTCTCGACCTTCTCGATGAAGAATGATGAGAGCGTGTTCACAAATACATGGAGCGTTCCGTTTGGAAGGCGGACGAACCTGTTCACCCTGCAAAGCGTTCCCACCTGATAGATGCCGGGAAAGAGCGGGGCGGACATATCCTCAGGACTTCGTAACCTTGTAAGGACGACGCCGAACGGCCTGTTGCTCTTTGCAAGCTGCTCTATAAGGTGGATCTCCTCATCCCGGGATATCACAAGGGTCGTCACCCCTCCCGGGAAGAGTGGACGCTCGTTTACTGTAAGTAAATTTATTTTCAACTGATTATTTTCCAACATCAAATATAAGTTAAAAGAATAGATTCCGTTAGGCAAGAAGTAAAAGAGTAATTTCTTCCACCAAGGGCTCTTTCAAAGCCCTGGTGGAAATGTTTCATTTAACTGTTATGAGGTTGTAGCTGCGGCTTCCCAACCCGATCGACTCAGCATATTCAAGCCCCTGCTTCCATGAGGTGTCGGGATGGATGTCGTAAAAGTGGTCCCCTGTATGCTTTGCCGCCTCAGCAAGCATGCTCCTGTTATTGGCGGGCATTGCATTTACGGCATCGGCACATGCCTGGTCCAGTGCGACAGGGTCGAATGATGCGAAAAGCCCCACATTGGGTGTGATCGGCATGTCGTTCTCTGCATGGCAGTCGCAGTTAGGGGAGATGTCGATTGCAATAGAGATGTGGAATGAAGGTCTGTTCTGAAGCACTGCCTTGGCATACTCCATCATCCTGCAGTTCAGGATCTCGTTGCTGTTGTTCACCCCTTCGCTGATTGCATCTACAGGGCAGATTCCGATGCAGCGTCCGCACCCCACGCATTTTGCCAGGTCTATATGGCATTTACCGTCGGAGAATGTCGGTGCAGAGTGGGCGCAGATCTTCTCACATCTGTGACAGCCTATGCACTTCTGCCCATTCACGACGGGCTTTCCCTGTGAATGCATATCCATCTTTCCAGCCCTTGAGCCGCAGCCCATGCCTATGTTCTTCAGAGCTCCGCCGAAACCTGTCGACTCATGGCCTTTGAAATGGGAGAGGGAGATGAATACGTCCGCATCCATTATCGCCCTTCCGATATGGGCGCTCTTGACGTAGTTCCCATCTACAGGTACATCGACATCATCAGTGCCTTTAAGGCCGTCTGCGATTATTATCTGGCATCCTGTGGAGAGGGGGTTGAAACCGTTGAGGTTGGCACTGTCAAGGTGGTCGAGTGCATTCTTCCTTCCCCCTACATAAAGGGTGTTGCAGTCTGTGAGGAAAGGCTTTCCTCCGAGTCTTTTCACTTCATCGGCGACACACTTCGCCCAGTTCGGACGGAGGAATGCAAGATTCCCCGGCTCTCCGAAATGCATCTTGATCGCTGCATAATGGTTTTTGAAATCGATATCCTCGATTCCGGCTTTTTTCATAAGTCTTGTAAGTTTATCGAGAAGGGAGTTGTTGAACCCCGTTCTCAAATCGGTGTAGAAAACATCACTTTTCATATATCTCTCCAGTGATTTCTTTACAGGAAAAAGGAGCTGACGTCAACAAAGAGATGCAAAATTCCCCTCGAATTCTATTCCTCTTCGAAGAGGAATGAGGGAACCTCGCTGCCGTCGCTCTCATGTCCGTTGTAATACTCCACGTCTTCCTCACTCAGTGCGAATCCCTGTTCTTTTGCAAAGGGGATGAGGACATCCCTTGTGATGTCTTTCCTCTCTCCTTTGTAGCTTCTGATCCTCTCATCGAGTTCGACCCTTACATCATCATCCGAGTCTACGAAAAGAAGAAATGCGTGCATGATGCTGTCTGCCATATGCGCCTCCGATGCGTTTCATTTGAAGGAGATGATCCATTCTGTCGTTCCCTTCAGGGTGAGAGTGGTCCTGTAGAGCTTTTCAGGCCAGGCTTTCCTCAGCCGTGCATCTGTAACCGGCATCTCTTCCACCTCAGACTCCAGATGCTCGGGCAATGTGATGCAGAAAGAAGGGTAGGAGAGGGTGCATCCTTCAGCCTCGGGCTTTTCCTGGCTGATGAGGCTCAGAGCCGGAACAAGTGTCGTATCAAGAACCTCTTTAATATGGATCCTCTTGTTCTTCCTGTCGAAATATGTACTCCTGACATATGATCTCAGCTTTTCTGTCTCAGGATAGGCATCTGTGAGGTCGAGGGAGGAGGAGCTTTCATCGAAGAATGCGTTCTTCGCCCTATATTCACTTCCATCCCTCTGCATCAGGCCTTGGAAGTTCACAAGATTGTGATATGCGCTCTGCATGGGCTTGAGGGTGTAGCGATCCGGGGAGAATGTGGTCTTTGTGTAGGTCTCGACACCTATGTCTATCAGAAGGGGACTCTCCCCTTTGTAGAGGATTATCGAGCCGACGTCGTTATGGTTGTGGCTTTCCCCGTTGTTGCCTCCCTTGATGGCGAAAGTCACATCACCCTCACGATAGATGGCAAGCTCGCTTTTATTGAAAACCTTGAACGGCGGTTTTTCCCCGCTTGCATTCCGTCGGGCCTCCTCTTTTATCTCCTTGTAGGATGAGAGTGCGAGGAGTTTGTAATAGAGGTTGTAGTCGTTGTCATCCTCTTCAAAGCCGTATTCCATGTAGTCGAGGGCTGCATGATGCATCAGGGCATTGTTCCCTGTGGCCTTTGCAAAAAGGAATTCCCTTGCCCCGAGATGCCCTGCCTTTGGCGATGAGTCGGCGTAGTTGAGGTAGATGTCCTTTGCGATATGCACATCCTCGATGTATGCTGCCATCACCTTGATCTTGCAACTTCTATAAAGGGATGAGAAATCCTTTCCTGCCGCCTCCTCTATTATCTTCAATGCAGAGAAGAGGGTAAGTGCCGCAGCATGATAGTACACGGCTCCTTCCGGGCAGGCTCCATCATCCTCATAGCCGTTGATGAACAAATCGAGTGTCGATACCGCCTGTCTGAGGACTTTGAATCTTGCCTTCTCATTGATATCGATTGAAAGTGCTGCGATCAGGACGTTCTGCGTACACCACGGGGCCCAGTTGTTCAGCATCCCCTGTCCTCCCATCCACCAGAAGCTGTCGGATATGTAGGGTAGGACGATCCTGTTGTAGATGGCCCATTCGACATCTTTTGAGATGATGGGGCTCAGATGCTCTTTCAAAGTGCACCTTGCAAGGGCGAGTATCTCCCCTGTCTCACATGAGAAGAGGTCCAGCACCGGGCGCGATAGTAGAGGGGTGTCTTCCTGCTCCGTATCCCTTATGTAGGAGTTATGGGGAGGGAGGACCCAGTCAGGCTCTCCAAGAAGCGACCATATCCCTTCTTCTATCCGGGAGATGAATCTTCCTTTGTTCTCTATGCATTCTGCGAGCACCAGGTTTGAAAGCTTCCTTCTTTTTTCAAAATATATGTTCTCGAAGTTCTTCCTGTTGCCTGTCCTCTTGAAATCCCTGAACAGTGAGAGCGTGATATAGTCCGAGGAGCTGAATTCGATATCCTCGGCTCTATTCAATATCTCCTTCCTGATATTCTCATCAAGTCCATCCCAGAGGCTTCTGTTTTCGATTGAGAAGTAAGGAAAAGAAAGCCCTCTTATCTCTCTTAAACCTATGATTTCATTCTCTATGGGTTTCTCACACATCTTCGATGTTCCTCGCTCTTATTGCATTCTGATAGGCTGTGGGGCTCATGCCTGTTATTTTCTTGAATACTTTCGAGAAATAGAAGGGGGAGTCGTATCCGAGTGCGGTAGCAACCTCGTATACCATCGCATTCGGATCTGAAAGCATTTTCTTCGCCCTCTCCATCTTTGCATTGTTCACATAGTCTATGAAACTTGTCGAGGTGTATTTCGTAAAGAGGGATGAGAGGTAGTTCTTGCTGTATCCGAAGATCGATGCGACAGTGCCAAGGTCTAGGTTGCCTGTGATGTTGTTGTTTATGTATGCCTGCACCTTCTGCACGGTCTTGAGCCTGTAGTCCTGCTTTCTTTCGCTGAAGACCCTCTCAAGACCTTCCTTGAGCTTTCTAAGCCATGCTATGACATCATCGGTGTTCCTCGCCTGATAGAGCACACGGTATGAGAAGAGGTTCTCATTCCTGGGGAATATCTCCTCGAGGATCTGGGAGAAGTCGGGGATGGAATTCATCGCCATGTACAAAAGGCTGCTGGATGCATCGATTGCATGCACTTTTGTGGCGTTTGTCATCTTTATCGAGGTGATCAGCTTCTCAATCGCCTCATCAAGCAGGGATGCATTCATCTCACTGAATGCCTTTGAAAGCATCTGGCTGTCAAGGTCCAGCTCCTCCATCCTGAGGTTCTGGTTCTGGCTGTGGTCGAAGAAGGATATCTTTTCCCCGCTCTCTTCTTTCTTCGCCGAAAGGAGGCGGGCCTTGAAGAAGGACTCTGAGATAAGCGATGCATGGTCGACTATCGGGCCGATGGAGACGGATGCAGAGAGGGAGAAGTAATCCTCCAGGCTCTCGAGGGAAGTTCTGAATGCCGAATAAATATAGCTTCTGTATCCGCTTCTTGTCTTCTCACTGAACGGGAAGATCGCGGCAAGATGCCCAAGGTCAAGTTGTATCACATAGCATTCTGTGTAGCGGTTCACCGTCTCCCTCAGCAGTCTCGTCGCACTATAGAAGAGGCTTAGTGATTTATCCTTGTCCTCTCCACTGAGGATGTCTGGAAGGGTTATGTAGGCCACGACGAACGATGGATAGTCCAGGTTTATGCCGACGTCCTCCGCTTCCGCCTCATGGGTGTCCAGGGAAAAGAGCTGCCTCATGAAATACCGCTCCTGAAGCATCTGCTTCTCGTTCGCAGCCCCCTCTGTCTCCTTCGTCCCTTTTATCTCCTCTATCCTCGCCTTCGCCCTCCTGAGTGCTTCTATGAGCTGCTCTTTCTCAAGCTCCAGCTTTACGATGTAGTCCACAGCATCAAGGGAGATCGCCTTCTTTACGAGTTCGAACTCCTCGAAGCTGGTAAGCAGGATGAAGAGAGGCAGTTTCGAGCCCTTGCGCCGCTCCTCCTCAAGCACCTCTATGCCGCTTTTCACAGGCATCTTTATGTCGGTTATGACGAGGTCCGGCTGGTTTTTCATTATCTCTTCTCCCAGCTTTTTGCCGTTTCTCGCCTCTGCAATGATTTCAAATCCCTCCTCGCTCCAGTCTATGAGATCCTGCAGCCCTATGAGAACAAGAGGTTCATCATCTGCTATTATGACTTTGTAGCTCATCCATCCTCTCCCTTTTCCTGATTCTTATCATGCATCTGGTCTCTATGCCTATCCGGCTGGATATCGTGAAGCTCACATCGTCGGCATATGCATGCCTGAGACGCTGTCTTATGTTCTCCAGTCCGATGTTCTTGAACATTCCATCCTTTTTCTCTTCTGCATTCTCAGGGTCGAATCCGACACCGTTGTCGGCAATCATTATCGTATAGTGCTCATCATACTCCCTGGCTATTATCGCAACAGCTCCCGTGCCCTTCGGCTCTATGCCGTGGAAGATCGCATTCTCTATCAGGGGCTGCAGGCAGAAACGGGGCAGCATTATCCTCTCACAGCCCTCATCCACACTTCTGTAGTAGCTGATCGTGTTACCGTATCTATATTTCATTATTACAAGATAATCATCTATGAAACTAAGCTCTTCGGCGAGGGTTACGATGTTCTCATCCCTTTTCGAGATGTTCTTCATGATGCGTGAAAGGCTTGTGATCATCTCGCTTATCCCATCGGCCTTCTGTATCTTCGCCATCCATTTTATGGCGTTGAAGGTGTTGTAGAGGAAATGAGGGTCGATCTGGCTTGAAAGCATCCGGTACTCCAGCTCAAGCTTCTTCCTCTCATCCTCAACCCTCCTGTCCATCAGTGTTGTGACCTCGCTTGAGAGTTTGTTTATACCGCGACCTATGATTCCGAACTCATCGTCGGTGTTGATTGTGTCATCGAGGGAGAAGTCGCTCTTCTGTATCCTCTCGATCCTCTTTGAAAGTTTCTTCACAGGTCCGTAGAGCACCTTGTTCAGATATGTTGAAAGTACGACGACGATCAAAAGGATCGCAACTCCTATGAGGATTGCAAGGAAGATAAGCGGGGCCGTGCTTGAGTTTCCGATCAGGCTTGGAGAATCGAATACGAGTGTTACCATGAAGTTGTCGCTCTCATTATCAATCGAGAGGATGTATCTGCCGGTGTTGCTTTTGTATACCTTGCTCGTCTCATTTGCGAGGATTGGCTTGAGAGTCAGGCTCGGGACGGATGATGTGGATAGGAGCCTGCCGTCTTCAACCTTGTAGTTCGACCCTGAGAAACTGATATAGAGGTCCGCATCGTTCAGCTTCTGATAGGAATAGAGGTTCTTCAGAAGCGCATCAATGTTTATCGATGCATAGACGAATCCGATTGTCAGCCCGTTGTTGAAGTCGATGATGGGCATCTTGCAGCCTATCACCTGGTAGTTCCTGTATGCCAGGTCGGAAAAGAAGATCCCGCTGTAGTTGGAATCCTGCTCAATGTGGCTTATCTCCTGCAGAAAGTAATCCTTCCTCAATGGCTGACCGTATGAGAGCGTCGTTCCTCCTGTCTGCAAAAAGTGCGAGCAGCTGCTGTCGGCGACTATGAAGCGGTCGATCACATTATATGCAGGATTGGATTGTATCATGTTCTCGAAGCTGTCGTAGTATGAATTGAGATTGTCCTTGGAGTAGTCCAGATAGTATTTCAGCTCATTGTCTATCGATACCCTTGTGGCAAGGGCTCTTACATCATCAAGGTTGCCTGCGATCTCGTTCGTCACCAGAGAAAGGGAGAAGGATATGTTCTGGCTGGTATTCAGTAAGGCGTAGCTGTTTGCGACGGTCCATACGGTGGTTGTATAGACGATCAGGAAGAACAGCAGAAGAATTGTACTTATAAGTATTATTCTGGCTCTTACGGAATGAAATACCTTCATAGAGAAAATTATCTCTTAAAAGCAATTGGAAAACAATAATGAAAATTTTACATGTTTGAATAAAATTTTACATATCGTTAAACAATAAACGGAAGATAATCGATATTCTTCCACTTTTTTTACATGTCGGGCTCGAAAAAACAGGGGTAGGGTTTACATATATTAATTTGTTTACCTAATAAAGGAGGAAAATATGAAGAAAGCATTAGTTGCTCTTTTAGTAGCGCTTATTGCAGTTTCCGGTGCTTTTGCCGGCGGAAGTTCAGAAAAGAGCTCCGATGGATCCACAACATTGACATGGGCGGTATGGGATTATGCCACAACACCATATTACGATGCACTCATCGATGCATATGAGGCTTCTCATCCTGGAGTAAGCGTAGAGGTCATCGACCTTGGATCAGCTGACTACCAGACAGCTCTTCAGATCCAGCTCTCAGGTGGCGGTTCTGAATTCGATGTCGTAGCAGTAAAGGACATCCCTGGCTACAACAACCTCGTAAAGGCCGGTCTCCTTGTAGACCTTGCACCTCTTGCAGAGCGTGACGGAATCGACACTTCACTTTATGGCGGTATCGTAGAGCAGGTCACAGTGGACGGCGGCTATTATGAGCTTCCATTCAGAAGCGACTTCTGGGTCATCTTCTACAACAAGGACCTCTTCGATGCAGCAGGAGTTGCATATCCTACAAACGACATGACATTCGAGGAGTATGATGCTCTTGCTCGCCAGATGACAAGCGGAAGCGGTGCATCCAAGGTCTATGGCGGACACTACCACACATGGAGAAGTGCCATCCAGCTCTTCGGTATCCTCGATGGAAAGCATCAGATCACAGATGGTGGTGACTACAGCTACCTCAAGCCATACTATGAGATGGCAATCAATCAGCAGAACGACGGCATCGTACAGGATTATGCAACTCTCAAGACAAGCAACATCCACTACTCAGGTGTCTTCTACAACGAGTCTGTTGCCATGATGAACATGGGTTCATGGTACATTGCAACACTCATCGCTGCAAACAACGATGGAACATCTGATGCAGAGAACTGGGGAATCGTAAAGTATCCACATGCAGAGGGTGTTGAGCCGGGAACGACACTCGGTACAATCACAGCTCTTGCAATCCCTGCAGGAACAGAGCAGCAGGAAGAGGCTTGGGATTTCGTCAAGTTCGTATGTGGCGCAGAGGGTGCTGAGGTCCTCGCAGGAACAGGAAGCTTCCCGGCTCTTACAAACGATGCGATCAACGACATCATCGCTTCCACACCTGGATTCCCGACAGACGAGGCTTCCAAGGAAGCTCTCAATGTAGCACAGCTCTATCTCGAGATGCCTCTCCACGACAAGAGTGCAGAGATTGAGGTTGTCCTCAACGAGTTCCATGACCAGATCATGACCGGCAACATGTCGATAGACGACGGACTTGCCGAGATGGGTAGGAGAGTTGACGAAGTTCTCGCTAACTAATCGCTTGTGACTTGAAGGTTCAGCCGCCTCTCTTGTGCGGCTGAATCTGTTTTATAGGGTTTGCTATGTTGAAAAAGAAGGCTAGTGAAGCTCCTGCTTTCACAGCAAACGGGCTTCCAATTGATAGAAGTATCAAGATCGTGAAATCGAAGGCCGCAAGGAAAGCCGAGATAAAGAGTGCTCTTGTAGCTTATTCATTCATCGCACCTAACTTCATCGGTTTTGCCGTATTCACCCTCGTTCCTATTGTGTTCGCATTCGTACTTGCTTTCCTCAACTGGAATGGCAATACGGCGATGACATGGGCCGGTTTTGATAACTTCGCATATATTTTCAAGAACGAGATGTTCCTTGCATCTCTTAAGAACACGTTCCTCTATACGATAGGGACAGTACCTCTTACGCTTGTCGTATCTCTGTTCCTGGCAATCGTATTGAATCAGAAGATCAAGGGAAGGAACTTCTTCAGGACGGTTTCCTTCTTCCCTTATGTAGGTTCCCTTGTTGCTATCACAGCTGTGTGGAACATGCTTTTCAATCCATCCATGGGACCGATCAATGAGATCCTCATGCGTCTTGGTGTTGAAAATCCTCCACGCTGGATTGCTGATAACGACTGGGCCATGTTCACAATCGTACTCTTTTCCGTATGGAAGTACATGGGATACTACATGGTCATCTATCTTGCAGGACTTCAGGGAATCAACACTGAGCTTTATGAGGCGGCTTCAATCGACGGTGTGAACACATGGCAGAAGTTCTGGTATGTGACACTTCCACAGTTGAAGAACACCACATTCTTCATCCTCATAATGCTTACAATCCAGTGTTTCAAGGTATACGACATCGTTTATATGCTTGCAGGTGCGGGCTCAGGAGCTCTCAGCGAAGCTACAACGGTTCTCGTATATGAAATCTACAACAGTGCGTTCCGCTACTGGAGGCTTGGAGTCGCATCGGCGGAAGCTCTTGTGCTCTTTGCTATCGTACTTGTTGTTACAATCGTTCAGTTCAAACTGGATAAGGAATGAGGAGGGTAGAATTATGATGATTGAATCCAGTGGACAGAAAGTCCTTAAAGTCCTCTTATATGTATTCCTTATCGTGATGGCTGCAATCATGCTCCTGCCGTTCTTGTGGATGCTTTCTGCATCTTTGAAACAGGACAGGGACGTATTCACATTCCCGATCAAATGGATTCCGGAGAATCCTGAATGGGCGAACTACAGCAGGATATGGACCCAGATTCCACTTCTGACATATATCCTGAATACCGTCAAGCTCACAATCATCGTAACGCTTCTGCAGCTTTTCACTTCATCATTTGCTGCTTATGCGTTTGCGAAGCTGAGATTCAAGGGAAGGAATGCGCTCTTCCTCGGTTATGTCGCCACAATAGCCGTCCCTTGGCAGGCATACATGGTTCCGCAGTTCATGATGCTCAGGAGCATGGGGCTTAACAATACCCATCTTGCCATCATCATACTTCAGGCGTTCAGTGCCTTCGGTGTGTTCATGATGAAGCAGTTCTATGAGGGTATTCCTACAGAGCTGTGCGAGGCTGCCAGAATCGATGGTATGACGGAGTATGGAATCTATGCCAAGATCATGCTCCCTCTTGCTAAACCATCTCTTTCCACACTTACGATCTTCACCTTCGTCAATACATGGAACGACTTCCTTGGTCCTTACATCTATTTGACAAGGGATAACTTGAAGACGATACAGCTGGGGCTGAGGAGCTTTATCGGACAGTATTCGTCTGAATACGGGCTTATCATGGCGGGTAGTGTAGTCACAATGATACCTGTCATAGCAGTCTTCCTGGCGCTTCAGAAATACTTTGTTGAAGGGGTCGCGTCAAGCGGGCTTAAGGGTTGAGCATATTTTAGAGGTGGCTTCGGTCACCTCTTTTTTCATTTAAAACACTTAAATTTAAATTCTGTAAATTATTCTAAATTTTCTACTACTAGTTATAAAAGTGTTGTGAAAAACCCATTGGCTTGCCGATGGGATGAAAGCAACAGATTCAGAATGTGATGACAGAATGCTTGCCATCAATCCATAGTATAGCTTTCTGTGTGGAGAATCTGATGAGACAGTAGTTCTCATCGAATGG
>DVIF01000050.1 GCA_018711525.1 Candidatus Ornithospirochaeta stercorigallinarum | reverse complement strand
ACATCACCTTTTCTGAATCCAATCTCTTCATACCCGCCTTTCAAGGTTCCATTTAACAATCCATCGGTTATTTCAAGATAATCCCTTATTATGCTCTTTTCGAGAATCGGTGTGCCGTGTCCTATCACGAGGTAATCGAACTCTTTTTCATGATTCCAGATCTTTATAAGGGAATCATGGAATATCTTTATAAGCCTGGTATCGTTATCAGGCTGACGCATGAGGATTATGCTGTTGTTTATCGTGTCACCGCTGAACAGGAGTCTGTTGTTCCTGTCAAGGAAACATATGCTTCCATCCGTATGCCCCGGGGTATGGATGCACTCCAGCGTCCTTCCTCCTAAGTCGAGGATGGTGTCGTCATCTATGTTGATGTAATCGAAAGACGTACAGTCGGGATTGTCCTTTGGAAGCAGAGGATATAGGGCGCTTACATCGCCATCATATAATCCCGGTCCCCTTGTCTCTATATACATCTTCCTGAATTCGTTGTCTGTCCTCATCCCCCAGAGCTTCAAGTTTTCATCATCCTTGTTCATATATATGGGAGATGTCTTGAAATGATATACACCTCCTGCATGATCGGGGTGTGAATGTGTGAGTAATATAAAGAGGGGTTTATCCGTTATCTCCTTTGCGCATTCATCTATTTCTCCAAGCCCGCATCCAGTGTCTATCAGGGTGGCATCTTCCTTTCCTTCCACCAGAAAGGCATTCACTAGATTGAATTCGTTTATTCTCCACGTGCTTTCATTTATCTTTTCAACCTGATGCTTCAACATTTCCCAGTCCTTTCTTCTGATAATACCCTTTCTTGTATGCTCTTAACAAGAAAAAGGCCGCTTCATATTGACTGCTTCTGTTTTCCATTTAAGATGAAAGGCAGGAGGAGAGAAATGCTGAGTGAAGACAGGGTGAAGATATTTGAGAGTGAGAGCATCCCACGTGCGATTGCCGCACTTTCCATTCCTACTGTTCTTTCTTCTCTTGTCACTATCCTATACAGTCTTGCCGATACTTACTTTGTAGGAATGCTCAACAACAGCATCCAGAACTCAGCAGTAACACTTTCCGCACCTGTCCTGCTTGCATTCAACGCAATAAACAATCTCTTCGGGGTGGGCTCTTCAAGCATGATGAGCCGTGCCCTGGGAAGAAAGGATTATGAGACGGCAAGAAGAAGCAGTGCCTTCGGTTTCTATTGCTCCATCTTCTTCGGTATCATGTTCTCCCTTCTCTGCACTATCTTCTTCGAGCCGCTGTTGAACATAATAGGTGCTGATGCGACGACAGGGGAGGCGACTGCGGCCTATCTTTTCTGGACCGTCTCTCTCGGGGCAGCACCTGCAATCCTGAATGTCGTTATGGCTTATATGGTACGTGCCGAGGGTTCTGCAATCCATGCGAGCATCGGTACGATGAGCGGATGTTTCCTTAATATCATACTGGATCCGATATTCGTTCTTCCCTGGGGGCTGGACATGGGAGCCGAGGGTGCGGGTCTTGCCACATTCATCTCAAACTGTGTCGCAGTGCTTTATTTCATCATCCTGATTCTCTACAGGAGGAAGAGCACATTCGTCTCCATCAATCCTAAGTATTTCGGACTATCTAAGATGATTGTCCTCGGAGTCTGCGCCGTCGGAATTCCTGCCAGCATACAGAACCTTCTTAATGTGACGGGGATGACGATACTCAATAACTTCACGAGTGTTTACGGCTCGGATGCCATAGCCGCAATGGGGATCGCCCAGAGGATAAACACTGTGCCGACGAATATCGCATTGGGCTTTTCACAAGGCATAATGCCCCTTGTAAGCTATAACTGGGCGAGCGGGAATGTGAAAAGGATGAAGGATGCAATCTTCTTTGCACTTAAGATAATCCTTTTCAGCATGCTTTCAGTCTCCGTCGTATTCTATCTGGGCGCTCCTTTGTTCGTGTCGCTTTTCATGAAGAATGAGATCATAGTCGATTACGGAACTCGATTCTTAAGAGGGTTCTGCCTGGGCATTCCTCTTCTGACTGTGGATTTTCTTGCCGTAGGTGTCTTCCAGGCTGTCGGCATGGGCTCTAAGAGCTTCATGTTCGCAATACTTCGTAAGCTGATACTCGAAATCCCTCTTATATTCACACTCAATCATTTCTTCCCCCTGTACGGGCTTGCATACTGTCAGTTCGGCAGCGAGATGGTGATGTCTGCCCTTGCTGTGATCACGCTCCGGTCCATCATAAGAAAAGGTGGCGGAAAGGGGATTGAAAGAGCGTGAGTTTCTCCTTTTGCTCTGAAATTCTTTAGTGTATACTTTCCATGTTGGAGGAGATAATGGACGAATTAGAAAAGAAAGCACTTGAATACCATAGCAGGGATGGAGTTGCCGGAAAGCTCTCCGTCGTACCGACAAAGCCATGTAGGAGTGCCGAGGACCTTTCTCTTGCATATACTCCTGGGGTTGCAAAACCTGTATTGCGGATCGAGGAGAGAGCAGAGGACGCATATAGATATACGAACAAGGGAAATCTCGTCGCTGTGATTTCAAACGGTACTGCAATCCTAGGACTTGGGGACAGGGGTGCACTTGCCAGCAAACCGGTAATGGAAGGAAAAGGTGTTCTTTTCAAGAGATTCGCAGATATAGATGTTTTCGACATCGAAATCAATGAAAAGGATCCTGATAAGCTTATAGAGATCATAAGAGCCATCTCCCCGACGTTCGGGGGAATCAACCTGGAGGATATCAAGGGACCTGAGTGTTTCAAGATAGAGAAGGAGCTGATAGAGCAGTGCGACATCCCTGTATTCCATGACGATCAGCATGGAACTGCAATCATCGCTTCTGCAGGGTTGATGAATGCAGCTGAGATTGCAGGAAAGAGCCTGGAGGCTCTGCGTGTCGTCGTAAGTGGCGCTGGGGCTGCCGGGATATCCTGTGCAAGGATGTTCTCTCTTATCGGAGTCAGGAAGGAGAATATAATCATGCTCGACAGCAAGGGTGTGATCTATAAAGGACGGAGCGGCCTTACAGCGGAGAAGGAGGAATTCGCCTCAGATACGGAAGCACGTACGCTTGCGGACGCGATGAGAGGTGCCGATGTCTTCATGGGGCTCAGCAAGCCGAACGTGGTGGATGAGGAGATGCTCTTTTCAATGGCTGCAGACCCAATAGTGTTTGCAATGGCAAACCCCGATCCTGAAATCAAATATGAGAAGGCTACCTCTGTCAGGAGCGATCTTATAATGGCTACCGGACGCTCTGATTATCCAAACCAGATAAACAATGTCCTCGGTTTCCCGTTCATCTTCCGTGGTGCACTCGATACAGGATCGAGAAAGATTACCGAGAACATGAAGCTTGCCGCAGCCAAGGCGCTTGCAGAGCTTGCTAAGGAGGATGTTCCTGAAATCGTATCCAGGGCCTATGGTGGAGAGCATTTCAGCTTTGGCAGGAACTATATCGTTCCAAAGCCGTTCGATCCAAGGGTCATTGAGTATGAGGCGGTAGCTGTCGCCCGTCAGGCATGCATCGACGGGGTCGCGACAAGACCTATTGAGGACTTTGATGCATACCGTCTCAGCTTGAGAAAGAGGATGGAGAAGTACTGGATTTAGAAAGATGCCTCAAGGCTCTTCTTCGCATTCTCCAGATTCTCATTGTATTGCTTTTCAAGATGCTCGAGATTCTGTTCTATGATCTCGAGCGTTTCCTTGTCGTCTTCGATTGTCAGTTTGACCGCTCTTCCAAGTTTCTGAGACATCTCCTCCGACTTCTGCTCAAGCATCGGCTCGAGTTGTTTCTTCAGTGCCTCTACAAGCTGCTTCCTGTGAAGAGGATACTGCTTGAGGAAGTTTACGATGCGCTCATAGAGTTCCGTCGCCTCCTTGTCATCCTTCATGATGCGCTTCATTATCTCTTCAAGTCTTTCATAGCGGTCATCCACGACTTCATATGTCGGCAGTGTAAGGGAGGAGAGCATGAGATTCCTCAAGGCTCTTTTGAGAGTCTTATCATCATAATCCTCGAGTCCTTTTAGAAGGCCATCGTCCCTTTCTTCCTTTGCAAGATATTCTCCCGCAATCCTTCTTATCCTGTCGTTCTCCTCATTGATCCTGATTTTATTCTCATCTATTGCAATGTTCTCTGTCTTCTCCATTGCAATTTCCAAAGCACTTTTGATTTTTCCCATACATTAGAATATAAGCTTAAGAAGGGAAAAAGAGAATAAGCATTGTACACTCTTTTCCTTTTGATTATGCTACTACTTGCTATGGACTCGAGTATTATTCTTTTCTTTGACCTTTTCGGCACCATGATTTTCGCAATCACTGGAGCTGTGAAGGGTATTAGAAACCGTCTGGATCTTCTTGGCGTGCTGTTCTTCGCAGTGACAGTAGGCTGTGGTGGAGGGATGCTTCGTGACGCATTGATCGGGAGCACTCCGGTTGCGGCATTCAACGACTACAGATATTTCCTTGTGTGCATAATCGCCGGCATCGCATGTTTCATCCTCTCTCCTGTTGCAATCGGAAGATGGGCGATAATCATCTACTCCGATGCGATAGGCCTTGGTGTATTCACCGCCCTTGGGGTTGCAAAAGCCGCAGGTATGGGGGTGAGTGTCGTCGGCCAGATAATGAGCGGAATGTTCACAGCAGTCGGAGGGGGTATCATCAGGGATGTGTTCTCCAAGGAGATTCCCATGGTCTTCACTTCTGATTTCTATGCCACTGCCTCTGTGCTCGGGGCTCTGATGTATGTCCTTCTTCATAATTTCACCGCTCTGGATGCGAATGCCCTTTTATTCAGCACTGCCGTATTCACCACGCTGTTGAGAATCGTAGGTTATCGCTATCATTTCAAGCTTCCTGTTGCAAGGATGCATGGTGAGGAGAAGAGGCGATGAACAAGCTGTATTATGAAATGCCGTATGAGAGGGAAGTCTGTGCGACTGTCACTGCCGTTGAGGGGAACATGGTCTTTTTCGACAAGACCATATTCTACCCGGAGGGTGGAGGCCAGCCTGGGGACAGGGGTGTTTTCAACGGCTATGAAATAGTCGATACCAGGAAGGTGGGGGATGAGGTAGCGCATATCTTCAATAGCACTGAAGGGCTCTCTGTGGGCTCTGAAGGTAAACTGGTCCTCGATTGGGACCATCGATATGCCTTTATGAAGCGTCATAGTGCGCAGCATCTCCTTTCCTCGATATTCTTCAAGACCCTTTCAGTCGGAACAGTCGCCGTCCATCTTGCCGATGAGTATGTGACCATAGAACTTGACAGGAAGGAGATTGGGAAATCCGACCTGCTGGAGGTGGAGGATATCGCCAACTCTCTTGTCAGGAAAGGACTTAGGATCGAGCAGAGGGATTTGCCTCGTTCTGAGGCAAAGGCTCTTCATATGAGGCGGAGCATCAAAGTGGATGATGATGTGGTGAAGGTCGTCTTCATTTCCGGCCAGGATGCTGTCGCCTGCGGCGGTGTACATGTCTCATCGACAAGTGAGATAGGGGAGATATCGTTTTATGGAGTGGAATACATAAGAGGGCATCTCAGGACCATATGGCTTGTGGATTCTGAAGCTGTGAGGGTAAGGAGGGAGTGCCTCGATATAACGAATGAGGTATCTGTGCTCCTGTCTTCTCCGAGAGAGGAGATCGTCTCCTCTCTGAAAGCCCGTCTTGGAGAGCTTGAAGATGCCAGGAGGAGGATCAGGGGGCTTTATTCGGATATGGCGAGAGCTGAGGCCCTTTCCATAAAGGAGGACTGCTCTGTACATATGACATGTCTTCCTCTTGATGAGTTCAGGACTGTGTTAAGCTCATTGAACAGACGATGCGATGTGCTTGTGCTGAGAGACGGGGAGAAGAAGGAGTTCCTATATGTCGGTTCCGAGGGGCATTTTACAGAACTGAAAAAAATACTATCCTTAAAGGGTGGTGGGAGGAATGGACTGTACCAGGGTTCTTTTTCCCAGGATGGCCGGTCCCTGCTGGAGCAGGCCAAAGAGGTGATTGATGGATTTAAAGGATAAGATTTCGAAGAATCCTAAGATAAAGTTCTATATGATTGTAGGGACGATTCCAATCGTCCTCATGTTCGTCGGTTTCTTCATCTTCATGCAGAAGATGGGAAGGCAGAATTTTGAATACTATGCGGATATCATAAACAATCAGTTCAATCTGTTCTCGATGTGTGTCTACATCTGGGTGACGGATACGTTCATCCTTCCGCTTTCCCCGATGTTCGTATTCCCGATGCTGATCCAGTATCCTTGGTACATTGTGATACCTGCGACTGCTCTTGCATCTGCCCTTGGCGGGATTTCGAGCTATCTCATAGGACGGCTTCTGGACAGGGTGAGTGTGATCAACAGGGCAGTACTCAGGACATATGAGAAATGGGGAGCATATATCGACAAGTACGGAACGACGTTTGTCCTGGTCTCCTCGATATTTCCTCTCCCTTTCTCTGCGGTATGTATGGCCGCAGGTGTCATGAAGCTGAATTTCCTGAAAGTCAGTCTTTATTCATGTACCCGCATATTACGTATGGCCATATATTATTTCATGTTCTATCTTGGTCTTGTTGCTTCCTGAACGACTTTCATCGTTCTCTTCTCCGCCTCTCCTGTATAGGATGAGGCATCAAGCAGCGAGAGTATTTCATCCTTGGTCAGATATTCGAGGATCCTGTTATCTGCGGCCATCTCATTTCGCAACGGGTTCGCCTCTCCATTCTGCACCTTCTCCCATGCCTTTAGGCTGAGCTCCCTTATGACCTCGTGCATTTCCTGACGGTCTGCTCCTTTCTTCCCTGCTTCCATCAGTACGCGTTCTGTCGCACTGAATATGCCATAGCTTTCCATAAGACGCTTTGTCGCGGCAGAATGTATGTTCATTCCTTTTACAATTCTGATTTCTGTCATCAGCATCTCATCCAGCGCGATGAAGCTTTCCGGTATGAATACCCTCCTGTTTGCAGAATCGTCGAGACTTCTCTCGAGAATTGTCATCGATGCATTCTGCCATGCGGCAGAGTATGCAGAAGATACGAGACGGGAAAGGGAGTCGATCTTCTCACTGTTGATTGGATTCCTTTTGAATGGCATCGCCGAAGATCCCACCTGATGCTTTCCGAACGGTTCTGAGAACTCCCCGATGGGAGGGCTTTGAAGGATACGGAAATCGAGACTGAATTTCGCGAGGGTGCATGCGATTTTGGAAAGGACTTCCATGATTCTCAAATCCTGTTTTCTTGTATATATCTGAGTTGATGCCGTGAATGCCTTGATTCCAAGTTCATCCATCGCCCAGCTCTCCATCTCCTCTGCACTTATGCCTGTACCTTTTAAAAGCTCTGTATAGCTTGATAGTGTTCCTACCGCACCTTTGAAACCCTTTCCCCTGATTCTCTCTTTTACATACAAAAGGTCGTCGAGGTCGTCGCTCAGGTCCTGTATTGTCTGAGCAAGGCGATAGCCTATAGTCGTGATTTCCGCAGGCTGTATATGCGTGAAAGCCATTGTCGGGACATTCTTATATTCAATTGCCTTCTCTGAAAGGATGAAGATAAGTTCTTTTGTCTTTTTCTCTATTATTTCAAGAGCTTCCTTGTATCTTATGGCATCCGCATTGTCCAGGGCGTCCATGCTGGTGGCTCCGAGGTGGATTATCCCTCCTGCTTTCGGGCACTGTTCGGCATAAGTCTTTATCTCCGCCATCAGGTCGTGCCGGATTTCCATTTCAATCTCTGCTGCCCTGTCGATATCGATGTCATCCTTATGGGCGATGAGCTCCTTTAGTTGTTCGTCCGTCACAAGGCCGGCCTTTCTCTCTGCTCCGGCAAGTGCAATCCAGACCCGCCGCAAAAGCTTTCTCTTATAGACCTCGGAAAAGGTCTTCTTCATCTCTTCTGAACCATATCGCCATGTATAAGGGCTTATGAATGTATCGTGAGTGTAATCCATTTTCTCCTCCCTAGCTGATGTAGAATGTCAGGCTTTCGCCATCCTCTATCCTGTAGATGTCTTTCTCATGTGGAAGGGCGCCCCAGGAGTTGTCTCCTCCGACACCCATATGGTTTTTCAATATCTTTATGACCGTCTTGTTCTTTTCAGGAAGCGCCCATATATGCCCTGCATTCTCCACTTCCTGGCTTGTATAGTTCGATGCATAGAGGATGAATGACTCTTTTGCCTCCACTTTCAGGTCTCCGATCTCCGCCCATTTGACAGAGCACCGTGCTCCGCTTTCCTGGGGAGTGATGTATTTCTCCATGTTCTCACTTACTCTCAGTCCATATATGCCGAATAGCGCCCCTTCCTTCCTGTCTCTCATGTTCTCCTCAGGTCCGAGACCGAGGTACTTGAGGCTGTCGTTTTCCTTTGCGAGGACGAAACCCATCCCGAATTCCGGGATGAGATCGCTTTTGCCATGATACGTCATCGTTATCTTGAGCCTTCCGCTTTCCAGAAGCGTGTATTGTATGGATACCTTCGCATCGGGAAGGAGCGAGAACACACTCTCCACGGTATTCCCATCCAGCAGGCTGACGCTTTCACACCTGGCATACCGCCCTGAGGCCGCCCAATGCGAGAGACTGTGAGGCATCGACCACCCCTTGTCGTTGTCCGTAGGGGCTCTCCATGTTGAGATGAAAGGTGAGGATATGAACATCTCCTTGCTATCCTTTTTGAATGAGATGAGATGGCCTTTCGTCCTGTCCACAAGTGCTGATATCCTTCCACTTTTGAAGCCGTAGTTCACATCTCCTTTTATGATGTCTGCACTCTTTTCGTGGAAAATGCTTTCTGCGATATTGAAGATTTCAGAATGTGCGATCTCATATCCTTTCCCTGCATATGTTCTGTCTTCTTTAAGTGAGAAGGTGATGCGGATGGCAGAGCTCTTCTCAAGGCTCAGCTTATAAGGGTTTGCGATTGCCGTCTTCTCCTTGGGGCCAAGGCTCAAAGCAAGAGGTCTCTCATCTTTGAGGATACCATCTTCATAGTATGATAATCTGATGTCCAGCTCGCTGAGGTCTGTTGCTATGCTGTCATTGTGGATTACAATCTCCTCCTCTGCAATGTCTGCATAGAAATCCTGATAGGCGTATTTCACCTCCTGCATCTTCGCACTCACGGTCCTGTCTGAGAATACGATTCCATTCGCACAGAATGAGAAATCACTTGGCCTGTCGGAGAAATCTCCTCCATAATAGGTCTTCCCGTCCTTCTTTATGCTCTGGTCTATGAAGTCCCAGATGAAACCGAGCTGGAAGTGCTTGTTCTCCCTTTCGAGCCGTACATATTCCATCAGGCCGCCATTGCTGTTGCCCATTGAATGTGAGTATTCACACATTATGAACGGCTTCCTTTGATCTTTTTTCAAAAACTCACGTACTCCATCTGCAGGAGTATACATCTGGCTTTCGATGTCGCTTGTCTCATCCGAGTATCTTCTGTCGTTGAAGACACCTTCGTAATGGACAAGGCGGGTGTCATCATTTTTGTGGAAGTATCCGGCGGCGTCACGGAGTGTGCTTCCTCCCGCAGACTCGTTTCCAAGCGACCATATGAGTATTGATGGATGGTTCTTGAAGCTCTCGTAGTTGTTCTTTTCCCTGTCAAGAACGGCGTTGCGGTAATCCGGATTGTCAGAGGGGAGGGTCCTCTCATCAACTGTAACCTTTCCCATCCTCTGCCATGTGCCATGGGTCTCGAGATTCGTCTCGGCTATCATGTAGATGCCGTATTCATCGCACAGGTCATAGAAGTATGGAGCATTCGGGTAGTGGGAGGTACGTACTGCGTTTATGTTGTTCCTCTTCATTATGAGGATGTCCTCAAGCATTTCATCTTCGCTCACGACCCTTCCTTTCTCCTCGCTCCATTCATGTCTGTTCACGCCGTGGAATATGAGTCTCTTTCCATTGAGCATTATGACAGCGTCTTTGATTTCAATGCGTCGGAACCCCGCTTTCAGTACCACATGCTCTATTTCTTCTCCACTTGCATCGAGTGCGGATATCCTGTATTCAACCAGGTTGGGTTTCTCGGCAGACCATAGAGGGGGATTGGTAATCTTGAACAGGAAAACAGCCTTGCCTTCAGTAGTCTTTTCCGTCCTTTTCTCCCCATTGAATTCTGCAGAGATGAAAGGAGCTGTAGATGATATTTCCATCGTCAGCTCTCCTGTGGATAGATCCTCGCTCAGATGTGTTTTCGCATCTATGTCCACCAGGTACTCATCTCTTTTTTTCAAGGTTATCACGACAGGACGGAAGATGCCTGAGAACCGCCAGAAATCCTGGTCTTCCAGCCATGAGGCGGATGAAAACCTGAATACTCTTGCTATGATGATGTTCCTGCCTTTCTTCAGGTGTTTTGTGATATCGAATTCACTGCGCGTGAAACTGTCTTCCGCATAGCCGATGAAAGAACCGTTTACAAATAGGTCGAAGGCGGTCTCAACTCCGTAGAATGAGATGAATGCTTTCTTGAAGTCGCTTATTTCCACTTGCTTGTAGTACAGCCCTACGGGATTGTATCTTTCAGTGATGCGCGGGGGAAGGAGTTCCTCATGCCCGTCCCATGGGTATTGTGTGTTCACATAATGAGGGGAGCCGAACCCCTGCATCTGGATTTCCCCCGGTACTTCGATTGTCGAAGAGAAGAAAGAGGCATCCATATGCTGGAATCCAGCGGGGACTTCTTCCGGGGTTGAGAAATACCTGAAATTCCAATTCCCAGATAAATCGATATCCTCACAATATTCCCCTTCAGCTTTGAAGATGCTTCTGCTTTCCTCTCTGTTTAATTCAAATACTCTAGGGTCTGTCAAATAATCAGGCTTTTCATTCATACGCTGATGATAGCACGCAAAAAGAAAAAGCTGAATGTGGAAATCATGGAATTATGCCTTTTGCCTTCATTGATAGGAAGCCATGGTCCGAGATGATCAGGTGGTCAAGTACGACAATTCCGAGCATCTGCCCGCAAGTCAGGATGCGTTTTGTGAGGGTTGCATCCTCGCTGCTTACCATCAGCACTCCGGATGGGTGGTTGTGTGCGACTATGATGCCTGTTGCTCGTGACATTATCGCATTCGAGAATATCTCCCTCGGGTGTGCGTATGTCATGTTCACTGTTCCTATGGATACGACCTCCGTATAGATTATCTCATGAGCTCCGTTCAGAGCTATGACAATGAGGTTCTCCTGCGGACGCTCTGCATAGTGTCTTATCTCGTTATATGCATCTTCCGGAGTCCTTATCTGCCTGTTTTTCCGTGCAGGCCATCTTCTTCCTATCTCAAGCGATGAAATAAGCAGTCTGGCCATTTGCTGTGTCATGTCAGGGATTGCGGTAAGGGTTTCGAACTTCAATGGTGTGTTCTTGTCGAGGATTGCGATTATGTTCCTCAGCAGCACTTCCTCCTTCTCTTTTGCAATGTCAAAAGGCGATATGAGATTCTTCAGCAGCTCCTTGTCGTTGAGCCCCTTTATCCCATAGTAGGTGATTCTGTCTTTTGTCTCTTTTTTCTGAATCTGGTCATTTGTCTCCGTCATTTTCATCTCCTTATGATTAATAAAAACGGAAACCTTTCAATTTGTTCAGAAATTTCGGATAATACTTTTCATGAAGCGCTATAAGATAGGGGAGATTGCAAAGCTTACAGGTTTGACCGTGAGGACTTTACGGTACTATGAGGAAGAAGGTCTGATAAAAGCACAGCGTACAGACCATCATCAGCGCTATTATTCTGACGAGGTCATAATCTACATAAAGAGGATCATGGAGCTCAAAAGCCTTGGCTTCACACTGGATGAGATCAGAAAGATCATAGAACTCAAGAGCGAGGATGAGAGCGGGAATAAAAGGCGTGCTGAACTGCTGAGCACCTACAGGAGCAAGCTCTCTGAAAGCCTAGAAAGAAAGAGAAGGCTTGAGGCGCACATAGACGAGCTGGAATGGCATATCAAGCAGCTTGAAGATGCAAAAGACAGCTTCCAGGAATGCCCCGGAAGACTGTGCGAGAACTGCAGATATAAGGAAAAGTGTATTTTCTTCAGAAAAGATGATGAAATGAATCAATAGCTTTGTCTATTACATCATCTTCATCCTTTATTGATTTCTCCCTTGAGTAGTACATCGTCTCATAAGTGAAATAGCCTTTGTATCCTATTTCCGATAGTCCTTCAATCACATCTTTCCAATTGATTGTACCCATCAATGGAAACAGGTGCTGATCGCTTTTTCCATCGTTGTCATGGATATGGAGTCCGACAAGGTTCTCTCCATAGGTCAGGATCTCCTTTTTTATGTCAAGGGCACGCATATGTGCATGTCCTGTATCCAGAAGAGCTTTTAAACGCTTGGGGTTCGATTTTATGATTTCATTGATTTCCTCTGCTTCTGATATCTCCTCTGGGCTTTCCATGTTCTCTATTGCGATTATGATGTCGCTTTCCTTGATGAAACGTTCGTAGTATCTGATGTTTTCCTCGATATCTTTCCCCGTCGGGTGGACTACGATATGAGGACATCCGAGTTCATAGGCGTAGTTCAATGCCTTTATGATTTTCCCATCCCAGTCGGAAGGTTTTGTCCCTCTGACCGGGTAAGGGGCATGGGCCTGGACATAGTTCAGCCCGAGTTCTTCTTTAATCTCCCCGAGTGTCTTGATGTAGTCTTCCGCTCTTTTGTCGTTGAGGCGGGATGAAGGTCTCATCATCTCACAGAAATTAAGGTCGAGGTTCCTTATTCCATGGGATGCATAGACCCTGACCAGCTCATCCATGTCGCGGTCGATATGCTCTTTGTTGAAGGCAAGAAGATTCGTGTTCGTTGAAAATTCGTCAACCATTCTGTCTTGCATATTCCTTTAAGTTGGTGTTGATCATATCCGCCATGAAGGAAACGGCATCGTCTATGCTCATCTCTCCTGCGAGGACAGATGCGATTGTGCTCTGGAATGAGTAGTACACCTGATAGGCGGATGGAATCCACAGTCCGATTACGCTCTCATTGGAGGATAGCGCCTGCTCAAGGGCGACTGAATATAATGGGTTTTCTGCTGTGAAGGCCTGCCATGCATCACTCTCGATTGTATTTGCATTGACAGGCATGTAGCCCGTGTTCTCTGCCCAGTATGCCTGAGAGGAGGAGCTGATCATGAATTCCATCACTTCCTTCACCTCGGCTCTGTTGTTGAATGCGGCAAGACAGCCTCCCCCGATATTAACCCCTCCTGTGGCCTTTTCATCCACCATAGGGACATATGCAACACCTAAGGTGAAGAGTCCTTCAGTGTTTTCAAGTGCGGTGGAAAGGTTCGATGATGAGGCAAGCATGCTTGCACATCCTCCTGCGTAGAACGCACTCGACACACCACTTGTGAGGTTGTTCACAGCCCCTGTGTCATATAAGGCCTTCCATTTATCAAGGAATGTCCTGAATGTCCCGTTTTCATCGAAAAGGACCTTTGTGGATACCCCGTCATGGCCGTTTCTGTTGTCTGTTATGAAAGTCCCCCCGTTCTGGCTTCCAAGAAATGAGACAAGCTCATATGTCGTGGGTACTCCGCTGAAGGCATATACACCTGTCTTCTCATATATCACAGGAGCGGTTTCGATGAAATCCTCGAGTGTGCGCGGAATGTCTACTCCGGCTTCTTCAAAAAGATCGGCATTGTAGTAGAACAGAAGGCTGGAGGCGTTGAAAGGCACTCCGATATGGCCTTTTCTACTGTCGTATGCGGCATATGCACTTGGTATCAGTTCGGATGTATCCACACCCAGTTCCTCGACAGTCACGAGGTAGGGGGCATACATCATATCGAGCCCTGCCGTGGCGTCAAGCTGAGCGATATCCGGCAGTTCTGTGCCTGCCAAAGCCGCTGCATTCACACTTGTGAGCACATCGTTTGCCGCTCCCTGGTAGACCGCATTTATCTTGATGTCGTCATGGCTGTCGTTGAATTCTTCCACAAGATGGTTGAATGCATCCTCCAGTAGTCCGCTGTTTGAATGCCAGACTGTGACTGTGGTCACATTCTCATCTCTCTCGGAACTTCCTCCTGCATAGATGAGTGCTGGAACCAGCAGCAATAGTACCAATAGCTTTGTCTTTTTCATATATCCCCCTTATCAGTAGCTCAGGCCGTCTGCCAGAGCCTTTATTATCAGTTTTTTAGTCGCAACTGTGAGAATCACAAAAGGAATCAGAACGAGAAGCAGTGTCGCGAAAAGCGGTCCCATCCTTCCGCTCTCCTGATACCCCATGAGACTTATACCGATCTGTATCGTCCTCATCTCTGCCGTATTCGTTACCAGAAGAGGCCACAGGTATGCATTGAACACACCTATGAAGCTCTGAAGGAATATCGTGATGATGATGCTCTTCGTAAGTGGTGCGATTATGTGGAAAAGCACTGTGATGTCATTCGCTCCATCCACCCTTGCAGCATCGAATGTGTCTTTTGAGAGGCTCTTCATGGCTGTCATCAGCATCATCAGCTGCGTGGCGCTGAATAGGCTTGTTATGATTATCCCCATATATGTGTTCAATAGATTCAGTCTTGCTGCTGTCACATAGTTCTCATACAGGAGGGAATCCTGTGGTATGAATGCACTCAGAAGCAGGAAGAAGAGTATGGCTTTCTTCCCTCTGAAGTGAAGAAACGAGAATGCGTATGAGGAAAGGAGTACGATCAGCGTCCTGATGAGAGATGCAAGGAGGGCTGTTATCAGGCTGTTCATCGTATAGCGTAGGAAGTAGCTGTGCCCGATTGCCTTCATATAGTTCTCAAACATGGGTTTTTCAGGGAAGAACCTGGCAGGAGATGCGTTGAAATCCCTCGGTGCGAACAGGGACAGGGAGACGGCATATAAAAGAGGGAAGATGATTATAAGCGCCAGGGCAAGGGCAAGTGCTTTCTTAAGCATGTCTCCTCCTCTTCTGTATGAGTGAATAGACAATCAGGAGCAGCGAGGAGAATATGACGGTAATTGAACTGATTGTGCTCTCTGCCGCCTTGTTGTGCCCCCTGAATGCTTCTATGTAGTAGTAGAACATCACGCTCTCTGTGCTCCTGAACGGTCCACCCTCTGTCATCAGCATGATGGGGGCTGAAATCAGAAGCACATCCTTGAGTGCTATGAAGATTGTCATGGTCAGGGTGGGGACTATCAGGGGAAGCTCAATCCTGAAATAACGCTGTGCTTCATTCGCACCATCGATGAGGCTTGCCTCTATTATGTTCCTCTCTATCTTTCTGAAGGCAGATAAAAGAAGGATGTAGTCCAGTGCGAAATCAAGGAAGACGCAAAGTACTACGATGGCTATAATCGCACTTGTCCTGTCGTTAAGCCACACGATATCAAGGTTGAAGACCCTGTTTATTATTGAATTTACCGGATTGAATATCTGTTTGAAAATCAAGGCAAGAAGGGACATCGAGAATGCAAGTGGTATGATATATAATGCACCGATAAGTTCATTGTACCTCGTCTTTCGCCTGACGAATGAAGCTGCGGCAAGTGTCAGTATCGTATTCACAGGGACGAAGATCACTGACAGAAGGAAAGTAGTCTTCACGCTCTGGATGAAGAAGTCATTGCTGAAAAGCGCCTTGTAGTTTTCAAGTCCGACAAATTCCGTAATCTCTCCAAGCTGGTTTTCAATGAAGAAAGATGAGATGAATGCTTTGATAAACGGATAGTACGAAAACACAGCAACAAGTATCACCGCCGGCAAAACATACAGATATCCTCTTTTATCACATCTGGCTCTCATACTGGGAAATATAGTGTAAAACAGAAGGAAAAATCAATGGGTATGGCACATAAATTGTTATATAGCAACGAAATATATTACGATATAAAATCTTACGTAAGATTTTTGAAGGTTATCTTTCCTCTGTAAAACCAATAATGGAAAAGAGGTAGCCTCAAAATGGCTACCTCCCTATGCTTTTCATGCCTCCTTGCCGTATACCTCAAGTTGAACAAGGGCTGGAAACGGGGAAGGGTCGTCTGCCTTTATTAGATCATGCAGAGTCAGGGATGAGATCTTCTTTTCCTTTATGGAGAAGACCTGAGGACCGTCATGTTTCTTTAAATTGAAATCAATCGTATCCCCGTCGCTGAATGTGATGCTCGCCTTGTCCCACCATGCATCATGAGGGAAGTCCGCTCTTGTATAGAATATGATTTTATCTATGAGGACATCTCGTTTGAAATCGAGGTTGAGCTCTGCTTTCGGATCCCTGTTTATACCCCAGCTTATGAACGGCCAGAAACCGTGGTTGTTGCTAGCTATGATTCCGTCTATCGCATTGCGGGAGGCAAAAACGCTTTCCCCCCTTGTCTCGATGTTTGCTTTAGTATGAGGGAAGAATGCATCATTTTCGTGGCTGTCATATGGGTTGAATGCAAGATTGCGGTATCCTGTTTCGCACTCGTATGCCTTTCTTATTGCAAGGTAATGCATCTGCCCTTTGAATGCGAAGCTGTTGTAGCAGTCATGTTTCTGTCCGAACGGTATGCTCAGGGTATATGCGCCTCCTTCTGAATAGACCACAGCCGGTGCGAGTGTTGCATCAAGCTGTATGCGGTAGAAACCTTTTTCGTTTGTGGTCACCCTGATCTGGTCCCCTTCCTCGTATTCTTTCTCATATACGAGATAGAGGTTGTCTTCTGCACTTTTTTCGGCGACTGCAACGCCGCCTTTGAGAATCTCTATTTTCATCTCTCCTCCATTACTGTTTGATAATCATGGAATATTATCCCACAAGAGGGGAGGTTATGCATCTTTTATTTCTTCATTGCAATGGATTGTTGCATCCTGATGACGTAAATGTTAACTCTCAGAGCAAATTTTGTTTTCTTTTTGCCTTCCTTCATTGTTTGTGGTAGGATTTTAAAGAAGGAGGAGAAAATGAAACCAACACTTTTGGTACTCGCCGCGGGAATGGGTTCCCGTTATGGCGGAGTCAAGCAGATTGATGCGGTAGGAGTCCATGGTGAGACACTTCTGGACTTTGGAGTATATGATGCCCATAATGCAGGGTATGGCAAGGTAGTATTCATTATCAGAAAGGACATCGAGAAGGATTTCAGGGAGCGTCTTTTCGATCGTATCGCAAGGAACATGGATGCAGAGTATGTATTCCAGAGCCTCGACAGCCTTCTTACACCTGAGCAGATCAAAGCAAGTGCCAACAGGAAGAAGCCATGGGGAACGATACATGCACTCCTCTGTGCCAAGGATGTCGTAAAGGAGCCGTTTACTGTTGTAAATGCAGACGACTATTATGGTAGAAGTGCATATCAGACACTGGGTAAATATCTTTCAACTCTCAGTCCAAGCGATACGACCCATGCAATGGTAGGCTTTATTCTTGAAAACACAATGAGTAAGAACGGCTCTGTTTCCCGCGGAGTCTGTGAAGTGAAAGACGGCAATCTTGTTTCAATGGTTGAGAATACGAAGATTGAATATACCTCGGATGGTAAAATAGTCTCTCACCTTGATGGAAAGGATGTCTATCTGACAGGTAAGGAGCCTGTTTCCATGAACTTCTTCGGTTTCACACCGAAGGCGTTTGATGATTTCCAGGAATACTGGGACGACTTCATCAAGGCAAATGTCACAGAAGAGAAGAAGGAGTGTCTTCTTCCGAATGGAGCATCTGAAATTGTTACAAGTGGAAAGGGCAGCATAAAGGTGTTCACAAGTGAGGACCGCTGGTTCGGAATGACATATCCTGAAGACAAGCCGCTTGTAATGGCGGAGATCAAGGCAAAACTTGAATCAGGATATTATCCTGACAAGCTCTGGGAAAAATAATAGAGCTTGAACTTCATGAATGCGCCCTCAGAGCTGGGGGCGTTTCTTGTGTGCCTATACATTAAAATATCTATTTTTATAGAACCAATGCCGCAAAGATTATTGAAAGTCATAGCGGCAGGCTTTTCGTCACTGTAGAAAACATAAGGAGATGACAGATGGAAAATACAAAAGAAGAATTGGAAAGACTTAAAGATAGAGTTGATGAGATATATGCAGATTTAGGAATTTTCGGAGATTTTCCTATTCCAAATGAGCTTAACACTGGAACAATCTTCGGTAAGGAGACTTAGGGATTTTATCCTAGTCTTACAGGAAAGGAAAATAAATTATATTCAATATTACCTGATAGCCTTTGTACAGAGGCTCTTTTTTCTTAATTAATTTATATTATGACTTTACCGAGTATATTCCTTTTTCTCTCTATTTTCATGATGAATATACTCGGTAGGAGTATAGGCTTTTCGTCGAATATAATCGAGAGGCCTTTTGGGGGATGAAACTCCCTGGTATTTGGTTTCTACAAGAAAGGAATTCTTTGAGATTATGGGATCAGTACTTCTGCGTATATCGCCCTGTTCGTCATTCCTGCAACCGAGAAAGTCACACTGCTTAGAGGAATTGCATTCTTTACATATATGAAATCCATGCGCTCGAATACATCTCCACTTTCTCTTGTGATTCCAGGATCTGTTTCCGCACTATAGTGGGTCGCCCGGTATACGTCTATGTATCCGTTCTCTTTGAACCATTCAGATGTCGTAAACTGACGGCTCTCCCTGTACGGGTAGGCGGTGAATGGAATCCAGTCGTCACTGCTTGGCTCCTGGGAGGATAGGGCGAATATGATTGTTTCCTCATCTGTTGTTATTGAATCAAGCTTTTCGCTTTCATCTTCCAGAAGAGGCAGGTATTCGCCGATCTCATCAGAGGATGACGGGAGACCTTTGAAGGTGGAGAGTGCTACAGTCTCTATGCTTTTTTCGTCATTGATGTTGAAAGAAGCGGAGTCCCTGTCCATTTTCTTCAACCTTGTATTATATATGACCATCCCGCCCTCAGTGAGTACGGTATCCTCATTAATCGATTCCGATAACGCAACCAGTTGTTCTGTCTCTCCTGTTGCGAAGATGAAATCTCTCTTAAGATCCCTTATGGATAAGGAAATCTTCCCGATGTCTGCATTCTCCTCAAGTGGAATGAAGAGGATCCTGAGAGGGCTTTTCTCCGTTTCAAGACCCAAATGAGTCCTCTGTGGCCTGTAGTTGTGGGGAAGTGAGAGTTCCGAGATATCATCGGGGTATTCATATACCGCAGTCTCCATCTCTATCCTCTTTTCTTCCTTCTCTCTTTCCTCCCTCTCTATTCTTGATTTCTCCTCCATGGCTTCTTCTGCTTCTTTTCTTTCCTGAATCACCCTGAACCTTGTTTCAGGCTCACCTGTTACTTCAGGAACATGTATGCTGGCCTTTCCCTGGCCTACAGTATATACGGCACAGGATGAGAGCAGGAGTAATATGAGCAGGGTGGAAAGGATCTTTCTCATAATGCAAGCTTCCTTCCGTATTCTGATGCTTCTCCGTCTTCATATTTCATACTTGGAGGGAAGAATGAGATGCCATCATCCTTGTATCGTGGAATCACATGTATATGTAGATGTGGAACCTCCTGCCCGGATGCAGGGGAGTTGTTGATGATGACATTAGTGCCGTCTGCACCAAGTGCCTCTCTCATTTTCACATCGACTTTCTTCACTATATCCATCATATGCGCAAGTGTCTCTGTCGGTGCATCGGCGATTGTCGGGTAGACCTGCTTGCTTATGACAAGAGTATGGCCTTTGGCCCTTGGTGCGATGTCCAGGATTGCAATGCATACATCATCCTCATAAATCTTTGTGCTCGGGATGTCCCCGTTGATGATCATTTCAAAAACAGTCATGGTGCCTCCTTGTGGAAAACTTGGTCCGATGGTCTGATTCTAGCACACCACTGATATCATATAAATAGGATATGATAGAAGTTGTCTTATCTGTTTCCTTCCTGTTAGGTTTTTGTGAAAATTGTATCCTATTGCTTAGGCTGAAAGAAAAAAGAATAATCGACTATTGCATAAAAGCCCTAAAATCCATATTATACATGCTTGGTGATTTTTCCTATCACTATTTTGTTATGCCAATTATGTTAGGAACAAGTTCCTATATGGATATACAGACATTGATTTTGTGAGGTTTGATATGATGAACGACCTACTGGGCATGAGGAATATCGGTATTAGTGCCCACATTGACTCAGGAAAGACGACTCTTTCCGAACGTATTCTTTATTTCTGTAACAAGATCCATGCCATCCACGAGGTACGTGGTAAGGATGGAGTAGGTGCTACCATGGACTCCATGGAGCTTGAGAGGGAAAGAGGAATCACAATCGCAAGTGCTGCAACCAACGTAAACTGGAAGGGGCATGAAATCAATATCATCGACACCCCGGGACACGTAGACTTCACAATCGAGGTAGAGCGTTCCCTCCGTGTTCTCGATGGTGCAATCCTCGTTCTCTGCTCGGTTGGTGGAGTACAGAGCCAGTCGATTACAGTTGACCGCCAGATGAAGAGATACCATGTTCCACGTATCGCATTCGTAAACAAGTGCGACAGAACAGGAGCAAACCCATATAAGGTAAAGCAGCAGCTCATCGACAAGCTCGGTCTCAATGCTGTTCTCATGCAGATTCCAATCGGTCTTGAGGACCGCCTTGAAGGTGTTGTCGACCTTGTTGAGATGAAGGCCCTTTATTTCGATTCCGGTAATGATGGACTCCAGGTAAGGGAAGCTGAGATTCCTGAGGAGCTTAAGGCTGAGGCTGAGGCAAAGAGGGAGGAGATGCTTGATGCTGTCTCAATGTTCTCTGATGAGCTGATGGAAGCAATGCTTGAGGAGAATGTAACACCAGAACTCATCAAGGATGCAGTAAGAAAGGGTACGATCTCTCTCCAGCTCTGTCCTGTCTTCATGGGTTCCGCTTATAAGAACAAGGGTATCCAGCCGCTGCTTGATGGAGTTGTGAACTATCTTCCAAATCCGACTGAAGTTAAGAACGTTGCTCTCGACCTCGACAACAACGAGAAGGAGGTCGTCCTCGAGTCCGATCCCGACAAGCCGACAGTAATCCTTGCCTTCAAGCTTGAGGATGGACAGTTCGGTCAGCTTACATACATCCGTGTCTATCAGGGAAAGATCAAGAAGGGTGATACGCTCTACAACACAAGGACGAGAAAGAAGTTCAATGTTGGAAGACTTATAAAGATGCATGCTTCAGAGATGGAGGATATCTCAGAGTGTGGATGTGGAGAGATTGCAGCCCTCTTCGGTATCGACTGCGCAAGTGGAGATACATTCTGCGATCCTTCAATCAACTACTCAATGACAAGTATGTTCGTTCCAAACCCTGTTATCTCTCTTGCTATCAAGCCGGTTGATAAGAAGAGTGCTGATAACATGGCAAAGGCTCTCAACCGCTTTACGAAGGAAGATCCTACATTCCAGACATATGTTGATCCTGAATCAAATCAGACAATCATCAAGGGAATGGGAGAGCTTCACCTCGACGTCTACATCGAAAGGATGAAGAGGGAGTACAAGGCTGAGGTCGAAGTAGGTAAGCCGGAGGTAGCATACAGAGAGGCTATCAGCCAGAGGGCTGACTTCAACTATACACACAAGAAGCAGACAGGTGGTTCCGGTCAGTATGCACGTGTTGCAGGTTATATCGAGCCTACTGTTGCAAAGAGCGATGAGGAGCCGGCAGCTGACTATGAGTTCGTCGATGAGATCAAGGGCGGTGCAATTCCTACCGAATACATCCCATCTTGTGATAAGGGTTTCCAGTCTGCTATGAAGAAGGGAACACAGGTAGGTTTCCCTGTAATCGGAGTCAAGGTATGCATCAATGATGGAGCTTGGCATCCGGTTGACTCTTCCGATATGGCATTCCAGACTGCAGCAATCGGTGCATTCAGGGAGGCATTCGAGAAGGCAAAGCCTTGCATCCTCGAGCCTATCATGAAGGTTGAGGTCGAAGGACCGAGTGAGTTCCAGGGCAACATCTTCGGTTCAATAAACCAGAGAAGAGGTATGATCATCTCTTCCACTGAGGATAACAACCAGTGTCAGGTTGTTGCTGAGGTACCACTTAGCGAGATGTTCGGCTACTCCACAGTTCTCAGAAGCCTTACACAGGGTAAGGCGGAGTTCACGATGGAAGTGGCACGTTATGGAAAGGTTCCATCTTCTGTTTCCGAGGAGCTTAAGAAGGCTTATCAGGAGAAGAAGAAAAAGGAAGCTGGAAAATAAGCTTACGCGGTCGGTTTTGAAGCCGGCCGTTTTTATTGAATTTTTTTAATTTTCCTTTGTTTTTGTATATGCTGGATGGTATACTTATTTAAAACAAAACAGGAGGAAAATAAAATGGACATTAAACAGCTTAACAGTGTCAGCCCCCTTAGGGTTTTTGAAGAGGCGATTAATGGCGGTCTTGGGAAAGGGAATCTCGGAGTAATCGTCTCCCGTCATGGTGTAGGAAAGACGGCATGTCTTGTACACCTTGCAACAGACAAGCTTTTTAAAGGCGAGAGCGTTATTCACGTATCCTTCTCTGGAAACGTCGAGCATGTAATAAACTGGTATAAGGAAGTATTCAAGGAAATCGCAGAGATGCAGAGCCTTGATGATGCGACAATGGTTTATAATTCCATTCTTGCAAACAGGGTTGTAATGAACTTCTCTCAGGAGCAGGTTCCAATTGAGAAGGTCCTCTCAAGTCTGGAATCCTTAATCAGTCAGGGGTCGTTCAAGGCTGATGCCGTACTCTTCGATGGATATAAGCTTACACTTGCTGATGAAGAGGATATCATCAAGATCAAGGACTTTGCGAAGAAGATGAACCTTGAGGTATGGTTCAGCGTATCTCCGGTACGTCCTGATGTAGTGTATGACGAGCATGGAGTTCCAAATACCCTCCTGAAATATTATGATTTGATCGATGTGCTTGTCGCTCTACGCTATGATGATAAGATTGATAAGGTCGTTATGACGGTTGTAAGAGCTCATCATGAGGATGTTCCAAAACCGATGGGTGTGAATCTCGATCCAAAGACGATGCTTATTTCCAAATAAGATAGAAAAAGGAGTGGTTGCGGCCACTCCTTTCTTTTCCTTCAACTTCATTCGTCTTTTTCTTTTTTGTTACGGTCTCCCCATTCTGAGATTTCATCGATTATCTTGCAGAGTGTCCTGCCGTAGTCTGTGAGGCTGTATTCCACACAGAGCGGGAAATGTGATACCTCATTGCGTACGACGAGGCCATCGTCCTCCATCTCCCTTAGTGTAATCGTGAGACTCCGTGATGAGATTGCGGAGATATATCTTCTCATTTCATTGAAACGGACTGTTCCGTATTCTGTCAGGGTATATAGGATTGGAAGGCGGAAATTGCCGCCAAGGACGCTGAGCGCATAACCGAACCCTGTTTCTTGCATCGTTGTCTTCTTCAGTTCTTCCTTCATGGAAACTAATATAGCATGAAAAGCTTTTCTTGACCTGGATTTTGTAATAATTTAGATTGATTTGTAGGGAGGAGATTATGGATGGGATTCCGGTTGCTTTCCTTGTAGGGAAGCTGTCTAACAGGATCAGGCGTAGGATCACCGAGCTTTCGTCTGATTTTCCTTATACCGGGGCGCAGGGGAAGGTTTTGAATTTTCTTCTCTCCTGCGAAGGCCCTGTTTATCAGAAGGATGTGGAAGAGGAGTTCTCTCTCCGTCCTTCGTCCGCTACGGAGCTGCTCAAGAAGATGGAGGTATCTGGACTGATCCTGCGTGTGGCGGAAGAGAAGGATGCAAGACTTAAGAGGATAATCCTTACGAAGGAGGCACTTTCCTTCAATGAGGAGGTGCAGAAGGGGTTGAGCGTCCTGAATTCAGATATTACGAAAGGAATCAAGGAAAAAGACATTGAGACCTTCAGGAAGGTCTGTGCAAAGATGATGGAAAACATTGAGCTTTAGGCTTTCAGGGAGAAAACATCCTTGAGCGATATATATGCTTCACCATCAGAGGGGAAGGTGAATCCGTTTGTCGAGAACAGACCTATCTCCGCATTGCCTTTCGTCTTCTCCCTTATCCTCTTCTTTTCCTTTGAAAGCATCTCATCGTCGACTCTTTTGTCATAGAAGAGCGAGAATATCCTGTGACAATGCTCTGTGATGATCGCCATCTCCTCCTCTTCATCATCACTGATGTAGTATCTGCCGACTATGGCTATGCTGTTTCCGTATTTCCCGTCAAGGGATGCTTTTTCAAGGTAATCGGTCAGGACCGTCCTCAGACTGTTCTTGAAATAGTCGTCAAGATTCTCTTCGATGTATTTCTCATAGTAGGCCTTGCTTCCTATGATCTCGACTACGTCCCTGTCGGGGTAGATGAACCTGAAATAGAACCTCAGAAGGTTGTCGCTTATCTCATAGAGGACCTTTTTCCTGTCTAATTTCCTGTTTATCGGGTATGTCTTCCTGACAAGTCCCAGGTCGATAAGGATGTTAAGCTGCTTGTCCAGCAGGCCATTGTATTTCTGTCCTGTCTCCTCGACCAGGTCTCCGTACCTCATCCTCCTGTCCTTCAGTATTGAGAGGATGAGGAATGCATAGCTTTTCTTCCCAAGGTCTTCGAACAGCTCATGCTCTATGTACTCGCTTATTATGCTGTCGTTTGATAGCAGCAGGTTCCTTACGTTCCTCTTCAGTGATTCTTCCGGGTCTATCTTGGAGACGACGAATTCTGAAGAGCCGAAAACGAGCTGGAACTGGAGCTGTTTCGAATAGGGCAGGACCTTCAGGGGCTCAAAGCTTTCATAATATTTCGATACAGGTTTGTCTATCGAGAGGAATCTCTCATCCCTGCATAGCTCCTTTGAGAAATCCGCCTGGCTTGTCGTAAGTATGATGCGCTGTGCTTTTGCAGCTTTCTTAATATCTTCTGCTATGCCCTCTGAGAATTTGAAAAGCAGGTCGGCATTCTCTATGATGATTATCAGCCTTTCCTCTGCTGAGGCCAGTTCCTTGAATATGGAGGGAAAATCAAGGCAGGAGATCTTATTGCTGAAGATTTCAGATACCCTGTTCCTGAAAAGAAGGAAGTTCTCTTTTTCATTTGTATTCTTCATCTCATAATAGATGACCTTCTCTTTTCTTCCTTTTATCGCATTCTTTATATAGTTTGTCTTTCCGCTTTTCCTGATGCCGTAGATGACAAGGATATTCTCATCTTTCGAGGAGAGGAATTTTTTCACCCTATCGTCCATATCCGCCTCCAATATCCCAATTTTCTCATTCCATGTGTTAAGGGCGTTCTCTAAATTCTGTACCACCCAGTTATCAGACATTTGACCACCTCCTAATTTTTTTATATATATTAAAAAGCATTAAATGGTGTCGACTCGCCATTTAATGCTATGTACTTGATTGAATTTTCAGTAGAGATGTATTACAATATCGAAAAGGAGTGAGTAGCCTATGTTAGATTTTTTACAAACAAATAGTTCAGAAATAATTACGTTACTTATAACAATTCTTGCATCACTAATACCTATACCCTTTACAATAAAAGAACTCATAAAAAATTACAACAAGGCAAACGAAGTAAAACTAAGCAAGAAAAAGTTGCAAGAAGACCTCAGTAAAATAGACATCTCTAAGGAAAAACTTGAGGAACTTTCAAAAATTTTAGAAGATGTATACAATACCTCGGATACAATAACAGAGAATTTTTCTACCGTAAGTATAAATCATACATATACTTCTTCCAAAAAGTTTTCTTTAGATGAATTATATGAAAAAAGAAATACGGATAAATTTTTGAAAAAAGTTTCTTTTATTCTTGCCGTTATAATGAGTGTCATTGGTACTGTAATATTATTTATCGGAATAATTATTAGCCTTTTTTCTAATAAAGAAATTGGATGGATTACAACATCCTCTGGTGCTATAATAGAAATTGTGGCAAGCATATATTTCTGGCTATTAAACAGAACTATGAAAGAAGTAAAAGATAACAGTAGACAACTTGAAAAGACAGAAGATTTAATAACTGCAATTGAATTAGTCGAAAAAATAAATGATACTAAAATCAAAGATGAAACATACAGAAATATGATTGATAAACTGTTATCTTCAAATGATAAGTAACAAGCAAATGGGGTAACTTGCCCCATTTGCTTGCTTTTTGTTTAGCCTGTAATAAGGGTCAAAATCTCTTTTGCAAAGGTAATGACGATGCCGCCCGCAAGGGTCAGAAAGCCATTAGACCTCTGGCTTGGGTCATGGGACTGCAAAGACAAGCCCACCTGCACGATGCCCCATCCGAGCAGGATAAGACCAACCGCACGGATAAGACCGAAAATAAAATCAGAGAGGTTATTCACCACCGTCAACGGGTCGCTTGCGGCAAAGGCTGTCATGGAAGTACCGAGTACCATTGCCCCCGCCATCACCATCACACAATAG
>DVIF01000049.1 GCA_018711525.1 Candidatus Ornithospirochaeta stercorigallinarum | reverse complement strand
TATCTTAAAATTTTGTATAATAGGAATTGAAGTTAAATTAGATGCTAAAAATTTGTAATTAAGAAGGAGTGATTACCACCGCATTTGCCAGAATCAAATGAGCAAAATTTGATTGTCATTGAAGCGTTTTTAGAAGCTGCGAAGCGATATGCTCGTGGTGGATATGATGTAATTGTAGATGGCATTGTAGGACCGTGGTTTTTAGAGCCGTGGCTCAACATTGTTCAAGAGCATTATGAAGTACACTAAGGGCAAGTAAAGAAGAAACTATGAAGCGAGCTATCGAACGCTCAAAGTTAGACAGAGAAACAAATATTGAATTAGTTGAAACAATGTGGAATCAATTTTCCAATTTAGGAATCTATGAATTAAATGTTATAGATACAAGTTCGCCCCAGAATAACCGTCATCTGTGTACCATTGCAGATTGGAAAAGCCGTTCTGCTTCGCATAGGTTTCAAGAATACGCTTCTGCTATAGGATTCTGTTCGCTTTCGCTGATGGCCTTGTCCAGGATGCGGCTTAGAAACACCATGCTGAACGGGGTTGCATGCCACAGTGTACTCTGGTGCTCCATATTCATAGTGAGTTCATGCAGAGACTTCTTGGCTGCCTTCTGATCACTCATCTGCTCCAGCACCTCAAAGTAATTGGGAAAATCTGTTGCCCTGCCATAAGTGGTAGTGAGCCTGTGCCATGGTACATCAGATACTTGCAGATTCATGATGTATGTTCTGTTCTTCTCTGTCATGTTCTTTCCGCCTCCTGGCCGATGTATTCTTTTTCCAGCGAGGCATACCAGCGTTTCAGCATCGTCTCCAGGTTTGTTTTTCCATTACGATCAGAGAAAACAAGGAATTTGTGCAGAAGCCTGGGGAACAGATATTTTCCTTCTTCTGTCAGATCCTGATTGATATATACCATCCGGATGATACGGCCTTTTTTGTCCAGGGGATTCTTCTTCAGCAGCTTCTTTTCATAGCAGAAGCGCAGGAACACTGCATTCTCATCGTAGAAATCTTCTACGATTGCAGCTCCAATACTTGTATATGTGATGTCATATATCAATTGCTTCCAGTCAAATTTCTCGGCATAGAGCAGCTTCAGAGCTTCCATCCAGTAATTTTCAGGGATTTCCAGCATCCTGTGCTGGGCAGTGCTGGAGTAGCCGCGATAGACGGGTTCCGGCTGTCCCAGCAGCTTGCTCACACTGTCGGCATAGACAAAGCATAGCTTTTCATCAAATAGACCGCCAATGAAGTTGCCGTTGCAGTACAGCATGTAATTTTTGGACTTGGCCGGAGAAAAGGAGAGGCTGTATTGCTGCGAATCCAGGCTATTATGTACTTTGTTAAGGAATTCGATTGATGTCATCTAATTTCTCCTCATCCATAAGCTGTTTCCTGACTTCTTCAGGAAGGTCATTCCACAGAATATCGTATGTGAACTCCCTGATTTCAGGATAGCATTCCTTTGCAGTCTGTTTTGCAATATTGTGATCAAGGACGTGCATTTCCTGGTGGAAAAACCAGTTGAGTTTCTCCAGCAGTTCTATAGAGGCGGATCTGTTCATTCAGGGTCATTGGATTCCTCCTTTTATTTCAGCCTTAGCATGAGACTCCAGATGCTGGCCACAATCAGTACAAGCCCTAGCAGGAAGAAGATTATCCGGCGTTCTCCACGGCTGTAACGATTTGCATGCGGTTTCTGCGTTGGGTCATTCATCCAGTTCCAGTTCAGGATGGCTCCTATCAGAAACACGATGCCTGCGATAAGTGAGATCAATTCCTGAAAGAAAGCTGTTAACTGATCACTGTTCATTCCGTTTCCTCTGGATTCTCATCTTCATCCGCAGTCTCATACCATATCCCGTCATCCCCTCGCATCAGGGAAGTTCCATATGGAAAGCCCAGGTAAGGGACTATGTCAGGAGTAATGCGGCAGATATCCCTGATATCATAGTAGCCGCAATGCGTCTCAAAGTACTCATCATCTTCCCCATATACGTTTCCTTCATCTCCAGAGTAGAAGGCCCATCTGCTTTCCCCTTCCATGTCTTCTCGGTCAGGCTGTACTCGGTACATAAATCCATATTACCATGAGATGCACAGGATAGTAAGCGTAGAAAACTAATCCAGGTATCCTTCCTTTACCGCTTTCTGCCGACTGTTTCATGAACAAAAGAACCAACAGGGAGGCCAGGAAGATTGCTATTGTCCCTGTCACAAATTCCATTTGGGGCTCTTCATAGAGGATTGTCCGCAATATGAAGTAAGAGCCTGGTATCAGGATCAGGGAAAGCTTCTCCTTATCATGCTTATCCAGCTCGTAGTAGATTGCAGTAAAAATGGGAGCGATGATGCTCCAGTCACATATGAGAGACAAAGGAAAGAACAGTACAAGTGCTGTAGCTGCAAAAGCCCAACCCTTTCTGTCCAGAAGAAAGATGATCAACAGACTTGCGAGGAGCGTGAACATCACATTCAGTTTCAGTCCGAACAAAAGATAGAATGGGACTTCAGATATCATCGCCCATCCGAGCAGCCGCTGAGAGTAATTCATCACGGATCTTGTGTGTTTGAGCCCTTGGACGATGAAAAAGCACATGATCACAATGGTGAAATTCCCGAGGAACTGGCAGATACCGTATAGGACAGTTTCTTCAGCAAAGAAAGCTGTTGAAGCATGATCGGCTGT
This sequence comes from Candidatus Ornithospirochaeta stercorigallinarum, assembly GCA_018711525.1. Classification (GTDB taxonomy): domain Bacteria; phylum Spirochaetota; class Spirochaetia; order Sphaerochaetales; family Sphaerochaetaceae; genus Ornithospirochaeta; species Ornithospirochaeta stercorigallinarum. The sequence continues at coordinate 1,088 of DVIF01000049.1, read as the reverse complement.
CATAGCAATGATTGCAATGACCTTCAGAATATCTCTTGCTGTGTTGTATTGCTGCTTGTCGTCGTTCATACGTAGTAATCACCATAGACAGCAACACAGCTATCCCAGTAGTCCTCACCGCAGTATCGTATGATCCTCTTCCTAATATACCTGCATCTGCTTCTTATTCCAGGATGGACATCGAGAAATCCTGATATCAGTGACTTCAGCGAGAAACCATCAGTATACTTCGAGAGGAAGAGATAGTTTCCAAAGCCATATCCTAAATCCACCGAGAACTTGTCCGCCCTCCTCTCAGCCCATTTGCCATCAATCCAGTAGAAGACCAGGTTGATGAAGTTGAAGAGGATTCCTGTGATTGCCCCAAAGACAGCAATCAACAGTCCATATAGTCCTGCGGCTAATCCAAGAAGAGGAATATGGGAAAGGATCCTTGCTATGAATGTGACAAGCATCAAAGGAAATGTAACGGTGTTGATTGCCACATTGCATATCATGGAAGCATCTGTGTCATAGTGATAATAATGTCCTAGTTCATGTGCAATCACACCTTGTGCGACCTCAATACCCTCATCAAAGACATCAAGAGCGATAACGATGTTGCGGCCAGAAGAATAGGCATTCTGGCTGAATGAGTCAGTGACGTAGAAACGGGGACGTGGGAGGAAGAGCATTCTTATCGGGTTGACTCGTCTCAGCACATCGTTGATTCCGAGCTCCTCCATCTCCTCATAGTCAAGTCGCTGTCCATCCCTTACAGAGGATCCATAGTAGATGACTGTAGCTAGATAGCAAACGATAAACGCAGCCATAATGACGTAGGTTTTCATCGCAATATCAAGTCCCAGTGGATACAGCCATACAAGAAAAGGGCTGTATGTGTAGAATGTGATGATCCGGCCCCATAATGGAGTTTCCTCAATCCTGATGGCCTCGAAGAGGATCAGATAAAACCAGAATGATGCAAGCGCAAGCATCACAATTGACTTCACTCTTAGGAATGCAATGATCTTCCCTCTGAATATCAGCTTCCAGATGGTTGCTGCCAGGACAATAAGCTCAAGGCTTCTGCCTATCGGGCGGTAACT
>DVIF01000048.1 GCA_018711525.1 Candidatus Ornithospirochaeta stercorigallinarum | reverse complement strand
AGGGAGAAGGAGGAGAAGAGAGCTGCAGAATCAAACAAGGTTGTGGAGCAGAGGACCAGGAAGGAGGAGAAGAAAAGGCTCTCATTCAGAGAGCAGAGGGAATATGAACTCCTTCAAAAAGAGATAGAAGGACTCGAAAAGGAAGTTGCAGAGCTCGAGGAGTCTTTTTCTTCGATGGATTCCAGGGATTATGAAAAACTCCTCAAAGCCCAGAGCGACTATGAGGAGAAGAACAATCTGCTTAATGAGAAGATAGAACGCTTTTTGGAGCTCGACGAGAGAGCCTAGGAATTATCATCCTCTATAAGCACCGCATCACTGGCTTTAGTGCTTATATGTTTCCTAAGATACGGAGTAAGACCTAGGAATGTCTTCTTGAACTCCTCCTCGCTCTCTTTAAGCGCCGCCTGCCATACAGGAGCGAACCCCGGGGAGTTCATTATCAGACGCTCTGCCGCAGTCTGGTATACATCGAGTCTCTGGATCTCCTTCCTGCCAGGTTTCTGTGCCATCGTATTGAGGCTGATCCTCAGATTCTCATTCTGCTTCCTAAGATCCGCAATCTCATCCTTGAGCTTGACTATGCCGTCACTCTCAAGCTCCATCCTGTCCTGGAGCATCTTCTTGTATTTCTCGATCTCTTTCCTTGCTTCCTTCTTCTGAGAAGCATTCCTGGAAAGAAGAACTATTGCAAGTACGACTGCAACCGCAAGTCCTACTATAAGACCGACTAGAAAATCATTCATATATAAAGTGTAACCAAGAAAGCAGAAAAAGAGAATAAGAAAGTTCTGCCTACCAAAATAAAAACCATGTTATAACATGGATATTGTAATCTGTATATGGAACTGTATTTGAATTATATTTTTAAAACGTTATACTCAAAGAAATAAGAAAAAAAATCCTGCCCGGGACGAGACTCGAACTCGTACGGCCTTACGGCCAAAGGATTTTAAGTCCTTTGTGTCTACCATTTCACCACCCGGGCAACTCAGCATTGATATATTAGAGTGAAATAGAAAAAAATGGAAGTGGTGATTGGGAAAAATCCAAATAAGATCGACATATCTTCTAAGCAACAATCCTCTTCTTCCAATGCCCGCTTAGATAGAAGAATATCGAGATGACTGTTGCAACAGACCATCCTACAGGCCAGCTGAGCCATATTCCAACAGTTCCCCAATAGCTTGAGAAGAGCCATGAAAGCCCTACGCGCAGAAGCAGGTCGATGAAAGTATCGGCCATGAACGGCTTCATATCCCCCGCTCCTCTCAGAACTGCGTCACTTATGTTCTTGATGGCTACCACCAGATAGAACGGAGCGACTATCAGAAGGAAGCTTCTGCCTGTAGCCATGGCAAGGGATGATACATCATCAAGGAAGATCCTCAGAACAAGATCAGCCCCTAGTGTGAAAAGAAGTATGATCGGTATGAGCATGCACTCAGTGAATGCAATTCCGACACGCCATCCCGAGACCACCCTGTTGTATTTTGCCGCACCTATGTTCTGCGAAGTGAATGAGCTTACGGCGTTTGCAAGTGTCGTCGTACTTGTTATCACAAGATTGTTTAGCTTTATTGCAGCGCTGTAACCGGCGATTACAGCACTTCCAAAACTGTTTATGATGGTCTGGACAAGTATGTTGCCCACACTGACAAAGCTCTGCTGCAGGATTGAAGGGACCGCAAGATATATGAACTTGAAAAACATCCTACTATCGAACAGCCTTCCCTTTTCAAGGCTCTTCGTCATCGAAGATATCCTCTTTACAAGTACGGCATTCGCAAGGATGCAGCTTACCCCCTGGCAGATGAATGTAGCCCATGCAACACCATCGACACCCATTGAGAAAGCTGTTACAAAGAGTATATCCATGAAGATGTTCGCTGTTGAGGAGATGGCAAGGAATACAAACGGAGTCCTGCTGTCGCCAAGGGCGGAGAAGACCCCTGTTGCAAGATTATAGAAGAAGAGGAAAACCAAGCCGTATATATAGATATCGAGATATAGAGCACTGTCTGCAAAGATCTCCTGAGGTGTGTTTATCAGACTTAGTAAGCCGTCCGTACCAAGTATTCCGCATATAGTAAGCACTACTACCAAAACAAATGTGGATATATAGCTCGTCGTGATGGCAAGACGGACATCGTCATACCTCTTTGCACCAAAGAACTGTGATACCAGGATGCTTGTACCCATGTTGCACCCGAATGCGAATGCAATGAATATCAGGGTTATCTCATAGCTGTTTCCAACAGCGGCAAGCGCCTCCTCGCTTATGAACTTCCCAGCCACCAGGCTGTCTGCGATGTTGTACAGCTGCTGGAATACCATTGAAAGCAGCAGAGGCAATGCGAATTTAATCAGTATAGGTGCGACACGCCCCTCTGTAAGGTCTTTGTTCATAGCATGCTTTTTATAATTCAAAATTTGAACTTGGTAAAGAATCAAAATTATGCAATCATCTGTTCTATGGAGATTCTAGATTCACACTTCCACCTGTATTCGATGAAAAAGAGAGGAATCGATACAACCCTGCCTGAAAACCTTATCGGAATCGATGTAGGAACAGATCCTTACGACTATGAAGAGAGGAAAGCCCTCATATCCCCAGGCATCGACTACTCCCATGCTGCAGGCCCCTGGTGCACCTCAAGGGAGGACTACAGTGGAGCAGAGGACTATACAGAAAAAGTCAGGGATTGCTTCTCAAGATACAAAGGGACTTTCCTCGGGGAAATCGGGCTGGACTACCACTGGATGTATGGGACGAAGGAGGAGCAGGTATCACTTTTCAGGGAGCAGCTTGAACTTGCGAACGATCTCTCTCTTCCCGTCATCATCCACTCGCGGGATGCGGATGAAGACCTTGTAGGAATACTTAAAACCCACGATTTCAAATTTTCAGGGATAATGCACTGCTTCTCATCTGAGCGCGAAGTGATGGAGATTGCCGTTGAAAGGGGGCTCTACATCTCCTTCTCGGGCAACGTCACATATAAGTCGAATCTGAAAATCCAGGAGGCCGCAAGAGCCGTCCCCTCCGAAAGGCTTCTATATGAGACGGACAGCCCATACCTTGCTCCTCTGCCGTTCAGGGGTAAGCCGTGCAAACCTGAGTATACAAAGTACACATCAGCCTTCCTTGCAGAGCTGAGAGGAGAGGATGTGGAAGATATGAGGAGGCAGGCGGTTGAGAATTTCAAAAAGCTGAAAAGCCTCTCTAAAGGTTCCCTCTTATGATCTCATCCCAGTCAGGTGAGAAGACAATGACAGGCTCAATCGTCTCAAGCGCCGCGGCATCCAGGTAGGTAACAGCAATCCGAGGGCTTTCAAGCGACCTTATGAATCCTATCGTCTCATCAAGGCTGGTCGAAATTATCAGGCCATCGCCCACCCTGTTTCCATATACACCGTAATCGGACCTGCCTATCTCAGACTCGTATGGAACCCCTTCAATGCCGGGGCTCCTAGCCTCGAGGAACGACAGGAGCTCCACTTCTTTTGAATCTGTCGAATCATAAAGGTAGACGGCATCATCTCCAATCCTATCCGAATAAGGTCCGACCAAAGCTTCCAAGTCATATGTCATGTCATATACATTTTCATTATCTAATCCGACTACGGAATGATTTATTATCAAATCAGCTTTATTTAAAACATTTTCATCCACATTTCCCACTGTTTTCGTTCTATATGAGGATGTAAGACGCTTAGGTTTATCCAATCTCGCGATGTAGGAGGAGTCGACATCACCTGTGAAGAAAACAACTAAAGGACGGGAAAAGAGAAAGACAAGGAAAGATGATATACATATTAATAGAATAGAGAGAGATGCAATCAAACCTTTCCGTTTCACCATATGGCAATGATGTCATTATATAAGGTAAATTGCAACAAGCTTGTTGCCTTAAATTTATATATTAAGTAAAATATTATCGATTACAAAGCTAAGGAGGCTTTTCCACATGGTAAGCTATAAGGAATTAGGCCTTGTGAACACAAGAGACATGTTTGCAAAGGCAGTTAAAGGCGGATATGCAATTCCTGCATACAACTTCAACAACATGGAGCAGATGCAGGCGATCGTCCAGGCATGCGTAGAGACAAAGAGCCCTGTCATCCTCCAGGTTTCAAAAGGCGCAAGGGACTATGCAAACATCAACATCCTCAGGAACATGGCCCGCGGAGTCGTAGAGTATGCACATGAGCTCGGATGCGACATCCCAATCGTTCTCCATCTCGACCACGGCGACAGCTTCGAGACATGTAAAAGCTGTATCGACAATGGATTCTCATCTGTCATGATCGACGGCTCAAGCCTTCCATACGATGAGAACGTCGCACTGACTAAGAAGGTCGTTGAATATGCCCACCAGTTCGATGTCACAGTCGAGGGAGAGCTCGGAGTCCTCGCAGGAATCGAAGACGAGGTGCAGAGTGCTGTAAGCCACTACACAAGACCGGAGGAAGTCGAGGATTTCGTCTCCAAGACAGGTGTAGACTCACTTGCAATCAGCGTAGGAACAAGCCATGGAGCCTACAAGTTCACACCGGAGCAGTGCACAAGGAACGCAGACGGAATCCTTGTTCCACCAGAGCTCAGGTTCGACATCCTCGCGGAAATCGAGAAGAGGCTTCCCGGATTCCCGATCGTCCTCCACGGGTCTTCTTCAGTTCCTCAGGAGTATGTGAAGATGATCAACGAACACGGCGGCAAGCTCAAGGACAGCGTAGGTATTCCTGAAGAGCAGCTTAGGAAGGCTGCAAAGAGCGCAGTGTGCAAGATCAACATCGACAGCGACGGCAGACTTGCGATGACAGGAACAATCAGAAGGATCTTCGATGAGAAGCCGAGTGAGTTCGACCCGAGGAAGTATCTCGGACCGGCAAGGGAGGCTCTCAAGCAGATGTACATGCACAAGAACATCGATGTTCTCGGATCTGCAGGTCATGCGCTTGACTGATCGCAACCATATCGCACGTGAGGCAGGAGAGATCCTGCCTTTGTTTTTGGAGGAGAGATGAAATTCGCTTTTCTGATCATGTCCAGTCATGAGATCGACTCGAGAGAGGAAAGGGCAGCAATCTGCGACGGGGAGTTCTCCATCATCAGCGTAAACGATATAAAACTACCGCAGATAACTCCTATGCTTGCATAGGGGCTGAATGCGGGATTATTAGTTTTTTCATATAGCAAAGCTATATGAATTCTCAATTCCATTGTATAATACACATATGCAGAAGGCGTACCGTTACAGACTTTATCCCACAGACGAGCAGACCCAGATGATGACCCGCATCATAGGCTGCTGCCGCTTCACCTATAACCGCCTTCTGGAATACTGCTCAAAGTCTTATAAGAGAAGAGGCGAGAGCCATACATCCTTCGATTTGAACAACTTCATATGCCACACCCTCAAGAAGGCGTATCCATGGCTTTCCGATGCACCTGCACAGACCCTGCAGTGTGTTTCTGCCGACCTCTCCGCAGCATTCAAATCCTTCTTCAGGAAGGATGCTTCCTACCCGAAGTACAAGTCCAAGCACCGCTCGAAGAAGAGCTTCAGGGTACCTCAGAGAGGAAAGGTCGATACGGAAGGAAACAGGATCTATGTCCAAGGTGTCGGCTGGGT